>MIAN01000142.1 GCA_001829125.1 Spirochaetes bacterium GWB1_27_13
ATTTTCCCACAATTATCTTTAAAACCTTTTATTGATTTATTTGAGATTAAAGAAAACCAAATTGATTTATCTAACAATAATTATGTTATTTTTACGAATGTTAAGATGGAAAATAAATTATTAGATATAAAAATACCGATATTTAACAATAAAATGTTAATAAATTGGCCCTCAGCTAAATTTGATGAAATCTTTATTTCAAATAAAAATGATGTTCTAAATAAGAAAGAAGCCCCTCAACATTTTTCTTATGCTTATGTTTTATATTACAAATATGTTGCTTTAAAACAATTTGAGGATAAATTAAATATTCTTTTAGATTTTGGTGAAAATGATCTTAAAAATTTATTTATAGAATATGGTAATTTTAAAGAACAAAAAAATGCTTTGATAGAAGATGCTGTTTTAACTTATGAAATTAGAAAAGAAATAGACTCTTTTTATGAAGTTTTTTTAAATAAAATTTTACAAATAACAGATCAATCACAAATAGAACTTAGGCAAAAAGAAATTGACTTGGTTATAAAACAAAATAAAAATAATTCCCAATTAGTAAAACAACTTGAAGAAATAAAGATAAATATTGAGAATAATCTTTTAGTGTTAAGAAAATCTACAGAAAACTTAATTTCAGTTAGAAAGATTTTACAAAACAATCTAAATAATAAAATTTGTTTTGTTGGGCTTACAGCGACTGGCACTACTGATATAGGAAAAAACCCTTTTGACAAAGATTTTAAAAATGTTGGTACGCATCCATCCGTTATGAATACAATTTTACAAAGAGATTTTATATATTTATTGTCAAGATGGCTTATATTAATTTTTTGTGTGGTATTTTTTTCTGTAATTGTTTATTTTTTATCGAGTCAAAAGGCGATTGTAATTGCATTTCTTGGATTTTTTATTGTTTTTGTGTTGATTTTATCTAATGCTATTATTTTTAGACTTACAAACATTTATATTTCACCAGTAATTCCTTTTTTTTATGGAATGTTTTCCTTTGTTACTATGGTTGTGTTAGAATTTATTGTTAGCGAAAATGATAAAAGATTTATAAAAGGTGCATTTAGTAGATATTTGTCTCCCGTTGTAATAAATGAGTTAATAAAAAACCCTGATAAAATAGAACTTGGGGGCGAAAGAAGAAATTGCACAGCAATATTTACTGATATTGAAAGTTTTAGTTCGTTTTCTGAAAAATTTATGGAAGACCCAAAGGGATTGGTGATATTGCTAAACGAATATCTTTCTGCAATGAGTGATATTATTTTAAATAATGGTGGAACGATAGATAAATATGAAGGTGATGCAATTATTGGTTTTTTTGGAGCACCTCTTGATATGAAAGATCATCCTATTCGAGCCTGTACTTCTGCATTACAGATGAAGAAAATTGAGGATGATCTAAACAAAAAATTCATGGAAAAAAATTTAATAGACAAGCCCTTAAAAACAAGGATAGGTTTAAATACAGGCGATATGTTTGTTGGTAATATGGGGACTGAAAAAAGACTTGACTATACAATGATGGGGCATAGTGTAAACCTTGCTGCAAGACTTGAAGGTGTAAATAAACAGTACGAAACTTATATTCTTGTTAGTGAATATACTCATAATGAAATAAAAGATGACATAATATGTAGAAAACTTGATAGAGTAAGAGTTGTGAATATTAAAACACCTATAAGACTTTATGAGCCGATTTGTGTTGAGGATGACTTGACTCCTGAAATTTTAAAATTTTTAGAATTTTTTCATGATGGTTTGAATGCTTTTGAAAGAAAAGATTGGAAGGCAGCGATTGATTATTTTACTCAATCAAAAGAAATAAGAGGTGATAAAACTTCTGAAATTTTTATCCAAAGGTGTAACAAGTTTTTAGTTGAACCACCACCAGAAAATTGGGAAGGTGTTTATAATTTAACTGTGAAATAGAGTCTTTTTTCTCAAAAGATAAAATATGGTATAACAAATGGATAAGAAAGAACTTGGTAGGATTGGCGAAGAATTTGCTGCTAATTTTTTGCAAAAAAAAGGGATACAAATAATAAAAAGAAATTATTTTACTAAATTTGGTGAAATTGATTTAATAGGAATTGAAAATAAGACGATAATTTTTGTAGAGGTTAAACTTAGGCAATCAAATGTTTTTGGTTTTCCTTACGAATCAATTACTAACAAAAAGTTAGAAAAAATTTATCAATTAGCAGAATCTTTCTTATTAGAGAATGATTTTTCAGATTTTGATTGTAGATTTGATGTTATAAGTTTGATTTATTATCATGCTGATGAAACTTTTAAAGTAGAATGGTTAAAAAATCAATATTTTTCTTGATTTATTTTAATATAGAGGGTATTATGTAATGGTTAAAAAAGCAAGACCCAGAAATCCTAAAAGGATTAGAGATTTAAAACTTAAAATTGCAACTGAAGAATACTTACAGCTTGCTATCTCAAGAATTGCTATTTTATTGTCTGAGGAGATGTTAGGACTGTGAATAGAAGACCAAATAATAGAAATTCTCGTAATGTTAATCAAAGAGAAAATAGAAGTAATTACCAAAATCCGCATTATCAAAGAAAAAATAATAATGAGATTAAATCGGTAAGTACAAATATTTCAAAAGATGGCAAAGAGATTGAAGAAAACAAAAAAATTATTGTAATTCCAAAGATAAAACTCTTTAACAATAACAAACAAAACGAGAAAAATATTCAAGAAAAGCCGAAAAAAATTAATACTGTAATTCAATCTAAACCAGAGATTAAAATTAGACCAAAAGTAAATAGAAATATAATACCCTATAAACTCAATACTTTTGAAAGTGTAGTTTGTCCTATTTGTAATAAAAATATAAACAATATGTCAAATGCTATAATGGACAAAACTAGTCAAAAATCATGTCATTTTGAATGTGTTGCAGCTGAGTTAAAAAAAGAAAATAACATAAGACCAAATCAAAGGCTTGCTTATGTAGGTGGCGGATTTTTTGCGATAATAGAAGATTTTAAAGAAGATGGTAAAAATAAATTTGCTATTATTCAAAAGATTCAATATGGAAGTAAACAGGCTCCAAAATGAAGTATTTTTTTGTTGAAACTTATGGATGTCAGATGAATAAGGCTGATTCTACAAGTGTAATTGAAAATCTTAAAAATGCAGGCTTTGTTCAAGTCAACGACCCTATCAATGCTGATTTTGTTATAATAAATACATGCTCTGTGAGAAAAACTGCAGAAAGTAGAATCTGGGGTAGACTTGGATTTTTTAAAGGGCTTAAAGCAAAAAAAAATCTAACAACATTAGTAATGGGATGTATGTCTGAGCGGGTAGGTGAAGATTTTTTTCTTTCAAATCATTCTGTTGATATTGTTGTTGGCAATTTTTATAAAGATAAAATCCCTTCTATTATTCATAATTATAAAAAAGGCGAAAGACTTGCTTTTATTGGCGAAAAAGATTTAAATTTTGGTTATTCTTTTCCAGACGAAGAAAATCCAAAAAAGGCTTTTGTTACAATAAGTCATGGGTGTAATAATTTTTGTTCTTATTGTATTGTTCCATATTTGCGAGGGCGTGAAAAATCAAGACCTTCTAAAGAGATAATTGATGATATTGCAAGACTTGCAGACAAAGGGGTAATTCAGGTTACACTTCTTGGTCAAAATGTTAATTCTTATGGTAAAGATAGTGATGATATAAGTTTTTCACAATTATTAAAAAAAATATGTAGAGATACAAATATTGGATGGATAAAATACTTGTCGAGTCACCCAAAAGATTTGGACGATGATTTGATTGAGACTATCATTACTGAAGACAAAGTGTCAAAATGGCTACACCTTGCAGTTCAATCTGGCTCTAATAACATTCTACAAAAGATGAATAGGCATTATACTATTGAGTCTTATATCGAAAAAGTTGAAAAACTTAAAAAAAATATTCGTAATTTAAATATAACAACAGATATAATAGTAGGATTTCCAGGAGAAACCAAACTTGACTTCGTGGATACTGTTAATCTTGTTAAACAAATACAATTTGATGATGCCTATATGTACAAATACAATGTGAGAGAAAATACTCATGCCGCAAATCAACTAATTGACGATGTCCCTGAAGAAGAAAAACTTGAAAGACTTGCTACAATAATTAATTTACAAAGAGAAATTAGTTATAAAAACAAACAAAACCGACTTGGTAACATATATGATACTATTGCAGAAAAAGAAAGTAAAAAAAACGAAAATGAAATCTTTGGTTTCACAAAAGAAGAATTGGCTATCGTTTTTAACGGTGATAAAAATGATTTTCATGGCATTGTAAAATTAAAAGCGACAAAAATTGAAGGCAATACATTATTTGGCGAGAAAATTTAATTAAATATAGAATTATCATCTCTCTATCAGGAAATAAGGGTTATATATACTAACTTCTCCTTAGTTTTTTTAAAAATGAGATTTTTAACACAAAGTTTTACGAAGATTTAATTGAAAACTTGTTTCCTAAGAAAGATAAATCCAATCTATTCTATCACAATATTATAATTAACATTACTAGATTTTTTTAACATCGCTGCAACACCACAATATTTTGTTAAACTCAAATCTATTGCTTTTTCTGCTTGTTCTTTTTTAATATTGCCTTTAAAATGGTATGTAATCAATATATCTTTATAAACTTTTGGATGTTCTTCTGATAATTCGCCTTCTACATTTACAAAAAATTCTTCTGGCTCTACTTTCATTTTTCTTAATACACTAATGACATCCATAGAAGTACATCCTGCTAATGCTGTTAGTATAAGCCCTTTTGGTTTTGGACCATTATTTTTGCCTCCAAAATTTGGGTCTGCATCTAAATTAAATTCAAAGCCTTCTAACTCGCCAATAAAGTGCATTCCTTCTTTTAAAGTAACTTTACTATTATTTGTCATATCTCACCTCATACATAAGTTTAAACGAAAAAAAATTAAATTTCAATATTACTACAAAAAAATATTGACAATTTTTTAATTAGACAATAGACTATAACTATTATTAATAATTTATTATATCCTAAAAATTTTGATAAACATAACTCGTTTGATTAAAAGTTTAATTAATGATATGTTTTTTTGGAGGAATATTATGAAATCATACTTTATATTTATTTTTTTATTGGTTTTAAATTTCTTTGTATTTTCTGATAATACATCGGATTTGACAGAAAATTGGATAAAAAATAAAATAATTTCAAGGCAACAGTCTGCTGATAAAGGAAATAAAAGTGAACTTAGGATTAAAGATTCTGATTTAATATATGAATTGCAAAAAAAAGATTTTAAAAATATTGAACCATTAGTTGCCTCTTATTTATATAAGATTATTATAGAAAACAAGAAATTAGTTGATGTTAATAATGTTCAAGACGCTTTAGACGTTTTAGAGTCAAGATTTCAAGATAAAACATATTTTATAACTTATGCTTCTGATTTGACAAGATTTGAAATAATTTATAATCCATTTGTAATAAAAAAAGTTTGGCAGGGGTTCAGGAAAAATCTTGCTGGCTATGATGACAAGATATTTAAAGGCTTTGAGGCAGTTTATAGGGCAACAGGGCTATTTTTATTTAACAAACAAGAATATGGAAGTGATTATGTAATACCAGAATTTATTGCTTTTTTGAGAGAATATATAAATCTTGTGACATCTGGTAAAATTAAAGATACTCAAAGAGCAAGGATCATAAGTATTTGTCAAGAGATGGGCTTAAATAGTAAAAAACAATCTGATTTTCAAAGATATTTAGGTGGAGAAGAGTTAAAACAAGAATTCTTTTATTATGCACAAGAAGCTTTTGGGAAATAGATACAATTAAATGTAGAATTATTTATTTCAATAACTTCGAATAAATCTCGCACAGATGCACAGAAAAAATAGGAAAATGTTAAAATTTTTTCAGCAAATTGATGAAAACAAACCGAGTAATTTGTGAGGATGTATACCTCTGTTTTTATAGAAATTCAGTATTATTCTAAAGGGTTTTAAATGAATAAAATAAAAAAAATGATTTTTCTTCTCATTGCGTTATTATTGACTTTATTTTTACCATTAATTGGTAGTTTATGTAGATGGAATGCTTTTCCTCCTGGATTTGGAGATTTTCCTTATCAAAAGGTTATAGAAGTTCCAAATTTTAATATATTTTATTTTATATTTGCTTGCCTAATTGCTGTATTTATAACCATATTTTTATTGTTTCCACGATTATTTGGTTTTAAAAAATATTCTAAAGAACAAATAACAAAAAAAGAAAAAGTAAAATTTCCTATATGGTTTTGGATTGGTGGAATAATTTTATCAATTAGCTGGTTTTTTATGTGGGGTGCTGGAGGTATAAAACTACTAAAAATTTTATCACCTTACGCATTTGTCCCTTTGTGGTGGGGCTTTATTTTTCTTCTTGACGGGATAGTTTACAAGAGGAATAGCGGAGTTTCTATAATTTCAGCTCATTTTACTATAATGAAATTTATGATATTAATATCCTTTTTTAGTTGGTTTTTATTTGAATATTTTAATTATTTAGTAGTTGGCAATTGGTTCTATCCAAATAATGAAGTATTTACAAATTTTGGCAATATTGTATGGTTTTCTTTATCTTATGCAACTATTATACCAGCAATATTTGAATGGTTTACTTTACTTCATACTTTTGATAGTTTTAGGCTTAGATATTCTTGTGGACCTACAATCCATTTTACATTTAAAGCAAAAATTATTTTTCTTATACTTGGGATACTTTTAAGTTTTGGAATGGGATTTTTTCCATTTGCTCTTTTTTGGGGACTATGGACTTGTCTTATACCTATACTTGCTGCAGTTATGAGTATTGTTGGCTCATGGACTGCTTTTGTTCCACTAAAAAAAGGAGATTGGACACCGATAATTTTAATTGCCTTAGCAAGCCTTTTTAATGGTTTTTTTTGGGAATTGTGGAATTACGGTAGTGAGTTTTTTAATCCAGGTGGAAACCCAAATTTTTGGAAATATTCAGTTCCTTATTTAGATAAAATTCATATATTTTCTGAAATGCCAATATTAGGTTATTTTGGGTATCTTTTTTTCGGAATTGGTTGCTGGGATTTTTGGCTTGTTTCTGCTTATTTACTTGGATTTTCACCAGATATTGATTTTTTGAATAATATTACAAAAATAGAAAAATATAAACCTAAATAACATAACACGGATTATAACACAGATTAAGACAGATTGACACGGATTAAGAGAGATTAAATGGTGTAACTGTATCTAAAATTTTTTAGTTTGTCAGAATATCTAAAAGTTAATTAGTTTAATATCAACTAATTAAATGAATTTAATCCGTGATAAATCAAAAACTTTTTGATATGTAAAGGAATTTAAAATGGAAGATTTGCTTAAAATTGAAACTGAAATTATTGAATTGAGACAAAAAATAATCTTAGCAGATAAATCTTATTTCGTTGACTCTGATCCAATCATGACAGATTTAGAGTATGATAAATTATTCAATAAATTAAAAGAACTTGAAGAAAAATATCCTCAATTTGATGATAAAAATTCTCCAACAAAAAGGATTGGTTCTGATATAGATAATAGTCTTCCAGAAAAAGAACACTTAATATCAGTTTTGTCATTGGATAAATGTTATTCTATAAATGATCTTTTGGACTGGATTAAGAAGAATAATGAAAAATTACAATCAAATATAGAACTCGTTGTTGAACCAAAGATTGATGGAGCGAGCGTGGTTTTATATTACGAAAATGGAAGTCTTTCTTATGCTTTGACTCGTGGCAATGGATTTTTTGGTAATGATATTACAGAAAACATCAAGACAATTAGAAGTATTCCACTTACAATAGATTATAAAGAAAAACTTGCAATTAGAGGTGAGATTTTTATAAAAAAAGAAGATTTTAAGAATTTTAACGAAAAATACTGCGATAATATGTATTCTAATCCAAGAAATTTGGCAAGTGGAAGTATAAGACGTCTTAAATCGAAAGAAACAGCCTTATTTCCATTAAATATTTTTCTTTATGAGGCGTTTTTTATAGAAGACAAAATTAATAATCACATTGACAACCTTATTTTTTTAAAAGAAATGGGTTTTCCGATAAATAGTCATATTGGTTTTTTTACAAATAATAACGAATTATTTAAAAAAATGCCATTTAAAGATGCAGAAGGTGGAACAACAGAGGATATTAAGGAATATATCGAAAAATTCAGTCAAATTAGAAATAGTTTGCCTTATGAAATTGATGGACTTGTAATTAAAATTAATAACCTTGAAGATCGCGAGCAACTTGGATTTACTCAACATCATCCGAGATGGGCTTTGGCTTATAAATTTGACGCACCTTTGGCACAAACAAAAGTTTTATCAATTGTGACCCAAATTGGTAGAGGGGGACGAGCAACTCCAGTTGCCAACCTTGACCCAGTAGAATTATCTGGCTCTACAATTGCTCGTGCGACCCTTCACAATCAGGACTATATTGACTCAATTGGTGTAAATGTTGGCGATTGGGTTTCTATTTCAAAAAGAGGTGATGTAATACCAGCCGTTGAAGAAGTTTTAGAAAAAGGGGAACTTAGTTCTCCATATAAAATACCTCAAAATTGCCCTTCTTGTAACTCAGTTTTGGTTAAAGACGGAGCTCATTTATTTTGTCAGAGTCTAGACTGCAGCAAAAAACTTTTGGGAACTTTACAGTATTTTGTGAGCCGTGATCAGATGGATATAGAAAGTCTTGGAGATAAAACGCTTGAGTTTTTGTTTGAAAAGGGTTTTGTTAAAAAAATACCAGACATATACCTCTTTGATTACACAAAACTCATTGGGTTTGAAGGGTATAAAGACAGAAAAATCAACAAAATAAAAGAATCTATTGAAATATCAAAAAATAAAGATTTTAAAACTGTCCTTTCTTCACTTGGATTAAAAGACATTGGCGGGAAAGTGTCAGAACTTCTGGTAGATAATTATTCTGATATAGATGTAATTATTGAAAAGGCAAGCCAAAAAAATATAGAAATTTTTACACTTATTGATGGGGTAGGGGAGTCAATTGCACAATCAATCATAAATCATTTCACAAATCCAAATGTATTAGAATTAATACAAAAACTAAAAGAAATTGGGTTAAATTTTAAGCAATATTCTAAAAAAGAAGAAAATCAATCAAATATATTCCTATCAGGCACAAAATGGGTTATTACAGGTAGTTTTGATAATTTTAAACCTCGTGAAAAAGCAGCAGATATAATAAAAAAATTTGGTGGTGAAATAATGGACTCTGTCTCTTCAAAAACCACATATCTTTTGTGTGGTGAAGATGCTGGTAGTAAACTAACAAAAGCCCAAACACTCGGAGTTAAAATCATTAAAGAGGATGAGTTTATTAGGATTATAAAGGAAGAAAAGATTTAAAGATCAAGACTTGACAGTTTTCGAAATCCCTCATGCCTCATTTTATCCAAATCTAAAAAAGGTAAAAAAATAAAGATAAAAAAACAATAAAAGTGGTAAGTTTCTTCTAATTTTACTTTTAGTTGGAAAAAATCTCTCACAGAGAAACACGAAGAACACAGAGAAAAAAAGTTTTTCCCATTCTTAGTTCCCTATCTCTGTGAGAAGTTATATTTAAATCTATTCAAAAATTAATCATTCCCACATCCAAAATTGATTTGTGGTAAGTGTTTTAATGCTTCTTCGATTTTTTCTTCTGGGTGGTCGTAGTTTTCGAGAGTACCGCCAAAATAGGATTCATAAGCTGCCATATCAAAATGACCGTGACCAGAGAGGTTAAATAAAATTGTTTTTTTCTCACCAGTTTCTTTACATTTTAATGCTTCGTTTATTGCTGTTGCTATTGCGTGTGATGACTCAGGTGCTGGGATTATGCTTTCTGTTTTAGCAAATAAAACTGCTTTTTCAAAAACTTCGATTTGTTGTAATGCAACTGCATCAATCATTTTTTTATTGTAAAAATAACTAACCAATGGCGACTCTCCGTGGTATCTAAGTCCTCCTGCGTGTACAGGTGATGGCATAAAAGAATGCCCAAGTGTGTACATTAATGCTGGTGGTATTAATTTACCTGTATCTCCAAAATCCCATGCGTATTTACCTTTTGTTAAAGTTGGACATGCTGTTGGTTCAACTGCTATAAATTGTGTTTTTTTACCTTTAACAATGTTATCTTTTAAGAATGGAATGACGATTCCACCAAAATTACTACCGCCACCGCAACATGCAATTACAATATCTGGATAATCGCCAACTTCTTCAAGTGCAATTTTTGATTCTTCTCCGATTATTGTTTGGTGTAATAAAACATGGTTTAGTACAGAACCAAGTGTGTAATGAGTATCATTATTTTCCATAGCCATTTCAACTGCTTCACTAATTGCAATACCAAGTGAACCGTTGTAATTTAGTTTATCTTCAAGTAATGTTTTACCAATCTTAGTTTTATCAGAAGGGCTTGGGATAACTTTACCACCATAAGTTTGCATCATAATTTTTCTATATGGTTTTTGTTCAAAAGAAGCTCTAACCATAAAAATTAAACATTCAAGTCCAAATTGATTACAAGCAAAACTCAAAGCTGAGCCCCATTGTCCAGCACCAGTTTCTGTTGCAAGTTTAGTTATTCCTTCTTTTTTGTTGTAATATGCTTGTGGAATAGAAGTATTTGCCTTATGACTTCCTGATGGGCTAACTCCTTCGTATTTATAATAAATTTTAGCAGGTGTTTGTAGTGCTTCTTCCAAAAAAGTTGCTCTAATTAAAGGTGTTGGTCTATAAAGTGAGTAAACTTTTTGAACTTCTTCTGGTATGTCAATAAATTCATCTTTTGTATTAATTTCTTGTTCGATTAGAGACTTTGCGAATAATGGTAAGAGTGCTTCAACTGGTAATGGTTGTGAAGTCGCTGGGTCTACAAGTGGTGTTAATGCTTCTGGCAAAGTGTATAAGATATTTATCCATTTATTTGGCATTTTGCTTAATGGTAAAACGAAACTTCTGTTTTTTAACATTTCTTTCTCCTATTATTTAATTTCAAATTATTTTTAAAAAGGGATTTATACTGTTAAAAATCCCTTTAAATGTACAAAATTATTTCCTTGCTGATAGAAATTTAAAGAATTTTTTTAATAATCCTATTTTTCCAAATGTTAATAGATAAATTAACCCAATTAAGAGTAAAATAGGTATTCCAAAAACAACAATATACAAAATTACAAACAATAAACCGTAAATAAAATCAATAAAATTATACAATAATTCATTAAAACCTCTTTTAAGTGACGGTAGGCTTCTAATAAATTGAGTTGTACTTGGCACATAAAAGTTTAGTGTTAAGGTAGAATATCCAATCAGATAAGAAAGATTTTTAAAATTTCCTTCCATTGACTCAAGTTGTTCTGTAACATTGTTTATTTCTGTTTCAAGTTTAATCAATTCTTCAACATTCCTTGCCTGTGAAAGATAAGTTTGTAATCTATCCAAAAGAATCTTTTTTGTTTTAATTCTATTTTCTTGATCGTAAAAAGTTAGCGTAACATCTTCTACATTTATTGTTTTTGATGTAACTTTCCCAAAATCTCCAACAATAGAAACAAAATCATCAAAAGTATTCGCAGGAATTTTTATCTGCATAGTACCATTACTTAATGAAAAATTAGCATTTGCAACATAACCGCCAAATTGTTTAACTTTTTTTTCTACGGCTTTTTCAATATTTGTTAAGTCGTTTATTTCATAGTTTACTGTACCAGTTTTTATCCTTTTGCGTTCAAGTTTATCTACATCTTGTTTAGATGTATCTGTGGGTTTGATATTGCTACCGCTACTTTCTTCATCGCTAAGTTCATCTTTACTTGATTTTTTTTTATCATAAGAAGTACTCATCTCTGGACTATAAGATTCTTTCTTTGTATCACTCGAATATTCATAAGATGATTCTTTTTTACAATTAAAGAATATAAACACTAATAAAAGGCAAAACACAAAAATAATTGATAATTTTTTCATTTTTTAGTCCTAAATTATATAATTGTTTCTAATTAATTTATTAGAAATTGAAACTTAACATAATCTAATATGATATAATATTATCATATAAATTCAATAATAATTTAAAAAAAATGATAAAATATAATTTTTATATAAAAAGTTGATTTTTTTGTGGTGCAAGATGTAAGAGATATTTTTTATGAATTAAAACCTTTGTAAAAAAGTTAGCATTACCTTATATAATCTTCGAAGATAAAGTACAATAAAAGATATGGATAAATAAAATATTATAAAGGTAAGCTAAAACTAAAACAACTTCCTTTTCCGAGTTCTGACTCAACCCAGATTTTTCCGCCATGATGTTCTATTATCTGCTTACAAATAGGTAGTCCAAGTCCTGTTCCTTTCTGAATACTTCCATCATGTTTTCCAACCTGTTTGAATTTTTCAAAAACTTTATCAATATCCTCTTTTGCTATACCACTACCTGTATCAATAACACTAATTATTATCATACTATTATTTTTTTTTACATTACAAGATATAGAACCATTATTTGTAAATTTTACCGAATTTGAAATTAAATTTATCATAACTTGAATCAATCTTTCTTTATCTCCCATAATTTCTGGTAAATCAGGTTCAATTTCAATAATTGATTCTAATTTTTTCTGATCAAATAATACTTTAGTTGAATTCATTGATTGAATTATAATATCTTCTATTTTTATTTTTTCCATGTTCCATGTGGTTTCTCCCTCTTCAATCTTTGATATATCAAGAAAATTATTGATTAATCTTATTAATCTGTTTCCTTCTTCATCAATTATTTTTATATTTTCAATTACCTGATTTGCTATTTTATGTACGTTTTCATCTTTACTATCATTTAAAACAGGCAATAATACTGAATCAAATCTTTTTCTTATTAAGTGCGAAAAACCAAGAATTGATGTCATTGGTGTTCGTAAGTCATGAGTTACGATATAGAGAGTTTCTGTTTTAATTCTATCCATATCCTTTAATTTTTCATTGATTTTTTCAAGTTTTCTAGAAGAGTGTATTAAAAGATCATTTAATTTGTATTGCATTTCTAATGATTCATTCAACTCTTGTGTTCTTTCTTCTACTTTTCTTTCAAGATTTTTATTTAAATTATCAATTTCTTTATATGATTTTGCATTTTCGATACAGATTGCAACTTGTGACATAAATACATTGAGTAATTCTACATCATCATCGCTGAACACACCGCTTGACAACGGGTTATCAAGATAGCAAACACCGACTTTTTTTTCTTTATAGTTTATCGGTAGACACATAATCGATTTAAGATTATACTGTTTTACACTTTTATAATCGTCAAAGTTTTCGTCATTTGCAGCATTAGTTGTAATTACAGGAGTATTGTTTTTGTAAACAGTTTCAATTATATTTCTTGAAAATTCTGGAATAGAATTATCTACAATATCAGTTCCAACCATGAATTCAAGCCCTTTTGTTTCTTCGTTATAAATGAAAAGTAGACCGCGTTTTGCACCTGTAACTTCAATTGATTTTTGCATTACATGCTCAAGAAGTTCCTCTAAATTTAAAATTGAACTTATATCCTGACTTACTTTGATTACCGATGAGAATTTCTGTCTATCCAGA
>MIAN01000143.1 GCA_001829125.1 Spirochaetes bacterium GWB1_27_13
TGAACAAGAACCTATTATTGAACAAGAACCTATTATTGAACAAGAACCTATTATTGAACAAGAACCTATTATTGAACAAGAACCTATTATTGAAGAAAAAGAAAGAGATAATGAGGACTTTTTCCATGAAGTTTCTATTAGTTTTAATGAAGAGGAAGTGGAAGAGCAATATCAAAATGATATTAATTTAGAAATTGAAAAAGAAATTAATAATTTAAAAACACAAATTAATGATATAAAAGATGTTAAAACAAAAATTGAAGAAGAACAATTAAAGACACAATTTGAATTTGATGAAAATATACCAACTGAATTACCAGAAATATCTTATGAAGAACAGCCAGAGAATATTATAAACTATGATATTATAGATGAACTCGAATCCAAATTAGAAAAAGATGATTTAGTTTCTGATATAGAAGAAATTGAAGAAATAAATTTAATAGAAGAATCAGAACAAGAAGAAGAATTTGAATCTGTCAGTGATAAAGAAGTAACATTAAACGAAAATATTGATAGAGATTTCGCTGATGAAGAAATAATTTCTGGTTTCAATGATGATTTAGAAGAAGAATTTGAAACTACTGAGAA
This sequence comes from Spirochaetes bacterium GWB1_27_13, assembly GCA_001829125.1. Classification (GTDB taxonomy): domain Bacteria; phylum Spirochaetota; class GWE2-31-10; order GWE2-31-10; family MWDO01; genus GWC1-27-15. Next base: position 592 of record MIAN01000143.1, read on the forward strand.
AAAAGAATTTGTTGAAACATATTTTGACGAAAATATTAGCCTCGAAGAAGAGTTAATAGAAGAAGAATTATTTGAAGAATTAAATACTCCTAGTTTAGGTGAAAATAATTTAGAAGAAAACCTTACAGACGAAATAAAAGAAAACGAAGATATAATTTTAGAGGCTCAAGAACTTAGAGAAGAACAACCTATTATTCAAGAAGAAAACTTAGAGTTAGAAGAACCAATTCATGAAAAAATAGTAGAAAAAACAGAAGAAATTCAAGAAATATTACCAAAAATTGAAGAAAAGATTCAAAAAGAAGAAAAATACTATGATATAATAAATAATATATCAAAAGATATGTCTACTTTAATACTTGATGATTTTGCATACAAAAAATTTAATAGCATTATTTCAGATAATTTTAATTTTTCTAAATCTGCATTATTAATATATAATCCTCCAAAACAAAAATTTATTTACTGGCATAGTAAAAATTTGAAAGAAGAGACAGTTGATAAATTATCTTTTGACCTTAATTATAATAATATTTATAAAGCAATGGCAAAAGAAAAATCCTATTTAATAAAAAAAACAGATAAAAACTATAACCCTATTGAACAAATTTTATCAAATCAAGATGTTGAAGAAACTGATTTTCAATTATGGATTCCTTTTATTTTTTCTTCTAGAATAATAGGTGTTTTTCTTGGATTGAAACTCGAAAATAATGAAATACCATCAACAAATTTAGTAGAAGCTTTAGAAATAATAGGTAGACTTAATGGACCTCTTCTATATAATTTATTTCAACAAGAAACTATAAAACAACAGCAACAAAAAATTATGAGTCTTAAAAAACCTCAAGACAAACCTACGGAAAACCAAACAAAAGATTCTGAAAAAATTGTAAAAGAAATTAAAGAAGAAAAACCAATCTTGGAAGAAAAGAAGCCAGTTAAAATAGTTGAAGAAGAAGAAAATATTATTGAAGAATTAGAAGAAAAAATTCCAGAGCAAATAAAAAAAGATGATCTAAATAAAGAAATAGATGAAATGCTCACAAAAGATTTTAGCAAAAAAGAAATTACAGAAACTGAGGAAGAAAATATTTTTTCTGAAATTATAGATGATTTATTTGACAAAGAAACAGAAACTGAAACAGTGATGAAAGATGAAATTGATTATAGTAATATAATTGAAGAACAACTTGAAGAAGATACATTAGAATATGAAGAATCTTTATTAACTGAAAAAGAAGAAGAAAATATAATTGTTGATCTAAATAATTTAGAAGAAACTAATATTCCAGAAAAAATAGAAACAGAAAATTATTTCCAAGAATCTGAAAACTATGAAATTAAAGAAGAACCACAAATTAATATAAAACAAGAAGATTTTATATTTGAAGAAAAAAAAGATGATATAATCTATGAAGAAATAATTAAAACTGAAGATATCCAAATTGATGAAAATTTAATATCAGAGAATATCGAAAATATTGAAAATAATACACCAGAAGAAGAAGCAAAAGAATATATTAATATTGAAAAAGAATTAAGAGGTACACTTGAAGAACAAATTGACAATGATATAAATTCTGACGATATAAAAGAAGAAATAGAATATGATATAGATTTGAATGAAAATAATATTGATGAACAAGACATTCAACTAGAAGAAGGATTTTCTTTTGAGGATGATTTGACAGAAAATGTTATTTCAAAAGACGAATTAAATATCGATGATGTTTTCCAAAATGAAGAAATAACAACAACAAATGAGACTGACACAATAGAAATAAATGAAGAAAGTCATCTTACATTAGAATCAGAACTTAAAGAAATTGATATTTCAGAAATTTTTCCACAAAATCTTCATAAACTTATATATTTCACAAAACATAGTATTGAAGAACGACCAGAAAGCCCTTTGTCTCTTATCCATATTGAATTTACTAATGCAGCTGAGATAGAGAAACAAATTGTTAATTTTAAACTTGATTCTTTTTTTGGCGATGTTCAGTTTGTAGTAATGAATGTTGTTGGAACAAATGGTTTTGTACAAATATTTGATGATATGAGTATTTATGTTATATTGCCAGAAATTCAAAAAGATATTGCAAAAGAAATTTCTGATCAAGTAATTACAGAAATTAAAAATATGTTTTCTGAAATTGTTGGTGAAATAGAAATTGAATTTAAGGATAAAGTTTGTTCATATCCAGAAGATAGTACAGATTTTGTAGAATTATTTTATGCAATAATAGATTTATGAATCAGTACATAAAAGAGGTTGGTAAAAAAGGATTTATTACTTACAAATGTAAAAATAAATATATTTACTCACCTTACGAACCTTTTGTAGAAGCCAAAAGATTTATCGAAACACAAAATTTAAAAGAAACCGTTATTACAATATGTGGTGCTGATTTTGTAAACTCTGCCCTATTAGAAAAAAACATATATGAAATTATATCCTTTGAGCCAATACAATTTGAAATATTATCAAATGATCAAAAAATCAAAAGATTTAAAACAATAAATGAAATTAAAAACTATTTATATCAAAAAAACAACTTCAATGTATCTCTAATTTTTTGGCAACCATTAATTGAGACAAATACAGACATTTATTTAAATTCAATTAAAGAACTCAAAGATTTTATTGAAAAGAATATTTTTTCCAAAAATACAGAAAAATACTTTGGTTTTATTGAAACAAAAAATTTTTTAAAGAATATTCAAACTTTAGGAAATATAAATATTTTGACCAAAAAGAGTAAAAATATAGATAATCCAGCAATAATTATATCATCTGGCTTTAGTTTAAATGATAATATCGAATTTTTACAAAAAACAAAAGATTATTGCCATTTATTTGCATTACCATCTTCATTGCCATATTTATATGAAAAAAAAATATTTCCTGACTTTGCTATGGCAGTTGACCCAGGTTATGGCAGTTTTTATCATATTTCTAAATATAAAAATCATCTTAACTTGCTTTCTACACTAAATCTACACCCTTCAATTTTTAGATTAAAAAATATAAATCCTATTTTTTTTAGTTATTCATCTATTTTAGAGAATATGTTTTTCGATAATACAAATGTCATTATTTCATACCCAGAAGGAAGTGTTTTTTTAAATTTGTTGAGACTATTAATTGAACTTGGTTTTAAAAAAATAATCTTAATTGGTCAAGATTTTGGTTTTAAAGATGGTAGGTCTCATATATTTGAAGGTTTTTTTGAAAAAGAATTTTTTTATCAATCTGATTTTTTTTCAACTATGGAAGATAAGACAAAAAAAATTGAAAGTGCTAAAGATATAACTTTTATAAATGATGGCGAAAAAGAAATAAAAACAGATAGAGCGTTAAAAATCTATTACAACCATTTTTTGGGAGAAAATTTTGCAACCGAAATATTTCTAACTGATAAGTGTTTTAATAACCTTTCTAATAAGTACAAAAAAATTGATATTGATTATATATTAAATAATTTTATAAAAAAGGAAGATATTGGGTTAAATATTAAAAAAATAGATAATAATTTAACAAAAATAACAAATTATTTAAAAAATAAGAATAATTTAACACAAATTAACATAGATACTAAAAACAAAAATAATCTTAGAATATTACAAAAATATAACACTGATTAGTCAGATTGTCACAGATTATATTAGTATATATTCAATTATGCTTTTTCTATAAAATCTATCACAGAATGCAAAGACACAGAGTTAAGAGATTTTTATATATTACAAATTTTAAATTTCCTCTATCGACAAGCCTTAAACATTTCAGTATATTTAGATTAATTTATTTTTGTAACCGCCATTAACTTCTTTAAGTTTATCCATATCTATAACTTTAGAAATTGATTTTTTAACCTGATTTTCCATAAATTTAGCCATTATTAGTTTTAAATTTGATATTTTTGCCTTTGTAAACCATTTAGTTTTACTATCATAAGCATTTTTCTCATTAAAATAAGCATAATCAGCTTTTAAAATATTTGGCATTATTTTACAAAATGTTCTAAAAATATAAAATACTGCAATGCTTCCCATATCTGGTTTTAATTCTTTCTTATTTGTGAGTTCTTTATGGAATTTTAAAGCGGATTTACTTAATTTTGACTTTATCTTCTCAATTTCTTTAGTTTTTAATGGAAAAGGTGCCATTTCGGCATAAGTTGTACTAGATACCTCAAAACCAGCCCCAGAAGCCCAAGTTTTTGTTGGAATAAAAATTCCTTTTGCCTGCCATTTTGTAGCTGAAGCTAAAATAAAAGCCTTTTTACCAAAATATTTTGGTCTGTGGCAATTGTAAGCAACATGGTCTAAAAAATTCTTCATTATACCACTCATGCTAAACATATAGCCAGGTGTAGCTAAGACTATTCCATCTGCCAAAAGCATCTTATCTTCAATTACTTTAACTTTAGAATACTCAGGACATTTATTCTCACCAACAAATATACAATTGTGGCATCCTACACAAAAATTGATTGGATAATCACTCAAGTACAAATACTCAAAATCTATCGAATTATCATTATTTTTTAACTGTTTTTCAAAAAATTTAACAATTTCTGTTGTATTTCCATTTTTTGAAGCACCAATTATTGCTAATATTTTCATGTTTTTTCTCCATATAAGATAGATTAAATAATATATACTATAATTTACAATAAAATAAATGACTTAAAATTACAAGGATTTTTTATTGTTAATTAAAAAATCCTTATATTTTTTTCTTTCCTAATATTTTATTTTGGTGTATTACAATCAAGTAGTGCCTGAAATTTTGGTGCTATAATAGAATAATTTCCTCCAACCTGATCAAGGCTTTCAAGGTGTCCCCATGAGCCATATTTAGACTTTCTTGTTCCAATATAATTCCATGCTATAAACAATTTACAATCTACACTTGCATCTGTATGAATAGAAAAATTTTTTATATAAAGATCATAAATTTTAGGGTTTATTTGAGCCTCGTAAAGATTATCATTATAAGACCAGACTTGTTGTTGATATGGTTGCATGTGTTGCCCACCCTCATACACCAAGAAATCAACCCCATATTGAGCTGCATAAGCTGCTGACTGTTTTGTCCATAACTCACTAGTTGTAGCAAATCGAGCCAAAGTATCTTCACAAATTTTTTCAGGACTTGGCGTTGATGTTAGCCAATTATTATGGTCTTCTTCTGTAAAAGAAAAATATCCACCAATAGCAAAAGCATCACATGGAACTTTTGCAACTTTAAACAAATATTCAAGAATTCTTCTTGAATTATCAACCCATGCGTGTTGACCAGTTGCAACTTTGACTAATCTAGTTGGACTTCCACTAAATTCTTCTCCCCATATCTTAAAACATCTTGCCATCATATAGGCATCTTTTTCTGGATGATTTATTCCAGCTGTCCCAATTGCAGCAAGGTCTTGTGAAACATAAACATCAACAGCATCAGGAGCATTATTTACTATATACTGAGACTGAGAAAAACTCCAATTCCATGTTTCATTTGAAAATTCAAGGTATATTTTCTTCCCTGACTTAAGGTTATCTCTCCATAACTTTGCCATATTTCTTATATAATCATCAGTTGCTTTATGAGGTACACAAACCCAAGCATCTGCATCAATCTCATTACACAAATCAATTGCATAATCAAAAGACACTCCTTTATCTCCACCCTGAGTATAATAAGTTTTTGTAACTCTATCGCTCCAATTAACCTGAATAGAAAAATTTATTCTTGAAGAATCCATAAATCTTAAAGCGTGGAATGTTCTTAAACCATCAAGAAACTTTTTCAAAAATGTTGGATAAGGCTCTCCATTCTCATATTCAATAGGAAGAATTTTAATTGAACGAATGTAATCAGTAGGATCAGAGGTTAAAATATCAATCCATTTATGTTCACCTAACCCATCAAGTGTTATATAATATTTACTATTTTCTAAAGTTACATTCCCTCCTAAAGTTCCTTTACCTTGATATAAAATCCTATATTTTCCTTTATAATAATCATTAACTAAAAATCTGATATATGTACTTTTACCATCACTTTTTCTTGTTTGAGGAAGTCCAATAGGATACCCATTTTCATCTAAATTAATATCTCCATCTGCAAGGTAACCCCATTCTGGTGTCCTATAAGGACTTGCAGTAGTCATTACGTCTGTAAAAATAACTTGTGGAGTATAGTAATTTAACTCAGCAATATTCATCCCAATTGGAAGTTTTATACCATTAGAACCTTTTGTTGTTACTGTCGTTGAATTATTTTCCGTTCCAGATAAATTACAACCAGCTTGAATCATTAAAAAAATAACTAAAAAAACAAATAATAAAAATAATACAATTTTATTTTTCATAAAAATAATTCCTTCCTAAGATTAATAATATTTTTCAATTATGATAGTTAAACTTAACTAATTTCAATATACATTTTATAATCGTATAATTGTTTCATTTCCTTTGAAAAATATTAGTTAGTAATTAGCTTTTAGAATCGTTTGACAATATATTATCATTCTTTTTTTCAAATACAACAATTGTTCCTGATAAATAATCATGCCAACCAATTTGAGACCTAAAAAATGAAATTGCTTCTAAAGGAATAAATCTTAAAACTGTACGAACAAAAATATCTATTATTGTTGGATTTGCACCATCTTGCCTTATTACTCTAGTTTGAGTAATAAATTTTCCTATTGTTCTTCCAAAAATAGTTTCTAAAAAAATATAATATGAACTTGAAAGTAAAATTATCAGTGCAAGACGAATAGTATCAATAATAGAATTTAAAATTTCTAAAGGAATATTAAATGATTTTAAAAAATTTTCTATTACCCATAGCCAATAACCAAATATTCTTATAATGATAATTATGACTATTGTATCAAAAAAAAAATTTAGCAATCTTTTGATATTATTTGCTAAATAAAATGTTTTAGATGTATCAACATTGCTATTTTGATAAATAAATTTAATATCATTACCACTACATTTAGGACAATCATCTAAAAAATTAGGAATTTCATCTTTACATTTTTCACAAATCAATTTATTTCTCCAAATTATTGATAAACTAAAAATTTATATTATCAAAAAGTTTATTTAAAACCATCCAAAAAGTCAAGTGAAAGATTTAAATTTATGGAAATGTATTCTTTACTCTCAATTTTTTTATTAAAATCAAAAATATTAATTATTATTTACAAAGGTAGAATGATTTGATATAGTTTTTCTGATCAGGTATATAATGATAATTTGGACAATTGTCATTATAGATAATAAGGATTTATTAATTTATGATTAGTTTTGACAGATGCCCATATTGTTCTAATAAACCGAGAGTTCAGTTTAATCATATCAAATCAGAGGACAAAAAGAAAATTCAGGAAGAAATAACTTATCCTTTGGAAAATATAAATATTCGAGTTACAGTGAATGATTATTATTATCGATGTAATGATTGTGGCACTTATTATAGGTTTGAATCAGATTTTTTTGGTACAATAGGTTATTTTGATATAAGACTTGTACGTATAACAATAATTGAAGCTTTATCTGTCTTTCAATCAGACTTTAAAACATCTGGCGATTTTGATAAAGCTTATCAAGAAGCAAAAGATTCTGATTTATGGGATGAAAGAACAATTTTTAAATTACTAAAAAGTTCTAACCCACAGGCAAGAGAATTTGGAGCAGAAACTCTTGCTGACTTATATAAAAAAGAAAAAAAGCCAGAAAAAATTCGTGAATTATTGCAGTCCTCAGATGCTGATATTAGATTAGGAATATTATGGTCGTATGCAGAAATTCCTTGGCATTCTTATATGTTAAACACACCAAGGTTAAATACATATCAAGGTATTTTTTACTATAAACCGTATGGTAAGTTAAGTTCTGTATTAAAGAATGTATTAGCACTTTTATGTGACCCTGACAAAAGAATAAGAGTTATTGCAAAAAGTTTTATTGAAAACTTCTTCATAGGAAAAAGTGATACTCTATTAGCCAAACTACATCATATGCCAAAAGAAAAATGGTCAGCTGAATTAAAATATTTTATAATCAATAATAATTATCCATGGACTAATGAAAAAAGTTTTGTAGAATTGTGCGATTTTCTTCTTGACCCTGACGAAGAAACTCGACTCATTGCTTTAAGACGCATTTATGACTGCTATTCCGAAAAAAATATCCCAATGTATATAGATTATATCAAAAAACTCTCTAAATTGAGTTCTAATCCTCAAATCGAATGGTTTTTAGAACACCCATATATAGGGCTAGAAAAAGACGACGATGATTATTATGATTAAAGTTGGTACAATATTATTCTGACAAATAATTATCTTTTGTCAACCAAAGTTCTTCAATTCTATACATATGCCAATAATCATGATATAAAATATGATTTAGAATTATTTCTAAATTATATTTTTTAAACTCATCATGAAAAGCTTCTTTATTAAAATCGGATTCCTTTAATTCATTTATTAAATCGATTTGTTTCTTTCTTTTATTTGCATAAGAGTTTAATATTTCATTGATTGAATTAAATTTATTATTTTCAATCTTATCATTTTCTGGAAAATAAGGAACAATTTTAGGATTATCTTCATTTTTAAATTTTAAAATTCTCTGAAATAAAATATCCTGAACATAATCTAAATGAATTAAATGTTCTTTTATTGTCCAAAAATTATCCTTTCTTTTTTCGTTTAAATCTTTTTCAGAAATCATTGAAATATAATTAGAAATAATTTTTGGAGAATCTTTTAAACTTTGAATTAAAATAGTTATATTTTGTTTCATAATACCTCGTTATTGTATTTTTTCAATTTTATATTATCAATTTCAAATAAATATCTAAATATTATTATTAAATATTTTTACTTTTCTTGCATATTCTCCAATTATTTTTTCGTATTTCCCATTCGATTTTATTTCATTTATCCCTATAGTTAATATTCTATCTATTTCTCCACCTTGAGATCCTTTTTTAATAACAAATTTTAATGTAAAAGTATCATAAAATATTCGTTTAATATTTTTATAATCACCATTTTTAAGCATTTTATCGGTTGAACCTTGTGCAAAAATAAAGCCATCAATTATCCCTTTTTCAACTCTTTTTAAACTAGCTTCAATATCATTGGATGGTTTACAATCAAAATCAAAAAGATCTACATGTGTATAATCTGTTTCTATTTTATATTTTTTAGGATTTCCATTTTTAAGTTCATTAACATCGATATTTATATTTTTATTTACATATAAAACAAATACCATTTCCAATATATCAGTTGTTGAGATGTCATATTTTAATTTTTCTTGTTTTTTAATATTCTTTAAAGAAATTATAGGACACCCTATATCTGCTAAATCATTTTCTACGTGATGTAAAAGTCTTCCAAATGGCACTATCTCGACAGTAAATGTATTATTTGTTTCTTCACTGATAGCTTTTAATAAATTAGAATATATTTCACTAACTGGCAATTGAGCAATTACCACCTTGTATTCCTTTGCAGAAAGAAGTGTAAAACTAAATAATAAAACACACAAAATTAATAAAACTTTAATAATATATTTCATTTTTTTACTCCTGTAAAAAGTTCTGGTTAATTTTCTATAACTTAATTATTTAAACAAAAAGCATAATAGAATGGTATCGTCCTATATGTCATTTTTGGTATAATACAACAAAATCTAATATAAATCAATCAAATTCAACAATAATAAAACCAAAGCACCAATAATCACATACAATTATCGAAAATGAGCCAATTGGTTTGCATAAATTAATTATTTTATTATATTTAACACATATTGTTGTCTAAAATTCTGGCAGATTTTCTAATTTATCAAAATTGAAATCATTTGTTGCATAATAATACATAATCTTTAGTATCAAAATCATCTTTACATTTTTGGCATGTTTAATTGCGTAGAACATTTGCGCATATATGATGCAATATTTTTTGCCGAAAAGCAAGCTGAAGCGATGCAGGCAAAAAATGTTGTGTCCCCCGGCCAGGCCCGTAGCTGCCGAGCAAGCAGTGGAGATATATGCGCTGTTAGATGAAGTCACCGTCAAACTACAAATTAAATTGATATGAATCCCCACATATTTACATATAATAAGTATGCAGTTACCGGAAATAATATCGCATTAATAATATCATATACTAAATTAGTTTTTAAATATTTTGTAAAAGACCAGTCAAATATCCAACAAATTATTCCTATTCCTAATAATATTGTAGGAATAGTCATCCCTGCTTCTACATAATTATTAGTTAAAACAATTACTGCATTGTGAATTAGGAATAATGAAAACAAAATTGATGGTATCAATATCATAAATTTCAATTTATATTTATAATCATTTTTTTTCTTGATTATATTAATTATTAATATAATCAAACTAATAACACTTATTACAAGGTAATACATAAATATTATTCCAAGAAAAGTTGAGAAATGTAATTCTTGCTTTAAATAATTAATTAAAATTATAAATATCATCATAATAAAATGAAGAATAAGAAAAATATGTTTAAATGTCATAGATACCTCTTTTGAAAACATTTAAAGTGACTAAAACAAAATAAGGTGATTTCATCTAACGTTTCGCCAGTATGTGACGTTCGGTACTCCGAATGTCCCCGTAGGGTGAAGCAAGTGACAACGAGCGGAAACATACTGGCTGTTGAGCGCAGTTAGAATTATGAATATTCAACTAATTTAGATGGATTTAATATTTTTCCATTTAATTTTTCTATATTATTATTAAAATAATAAATAAGATCATCCTGTGTACCATTAAATACATTTGAATTTTTACTTATAAATTCTGTTTTTTTTTCAGTAATTCTTAAAATATCAATTGGACCACCAATTGTCCACCATTTTTCTATTTCTTTTTGTTTAATTCTTCTTTTTATTTCAATGATTGCTTCTTTTTCAGTTCTTGGAAATGGTTCAAAATTATTTTCACTATCAATAAATTGACCAACTAATAATTCTTTACAATTAAATTCATTATTAAAAGTATTAAATGTGGCAATATAAGCTTTATTCTTTATAAAACTTGTACATATTCCCTTTACATATTGTCCAGTATCTCCATTAATACTTAGATTGTTAAAAAAATTATATATATTATTTGCATTTATTTTAAAATTTTTAACATATTGTATATTATCAGCTTTACGAATGAAATAATTCAAAGGATATTTAATGCCATTTTCTGGAAAATAGCCAATACCCAAAAATTGAATTCCAATTCTTAATTTATTTAAAAAAAATGTCTTTTGAATACAATCTGCTAAAGCTGTAATTTCTTGATATTTTTTACCATTTATAATTTTATCTTCAAAATAATTTAATCTAGAATCAGATGCCATTAAAATTGATTCATTTGTTCGAACTGTTATAATATATGTCATAAATTCCCACCAAATTTTCTAATTGCGCTCAACGACCAATTATACGCAATTATCTCAAGGGTCTTAGGGACGCAAGTCCCTAAACCCCCGCGGTAGCGGTTTACTTCACTACAATATTAACCAATTTATTAACAACTGCTATTTTATTAACAATTGTTTTGCCTTGAGTGTGTTCTTTAATCCTATCGTTTTGAAGTGCGATTTCGATAAGTTTTTCTTGTGGAATATCTTTTTCAATCTCCACTTTTGCTCTAACTTTGCCATTGACAGAAAAAACTATTGTAATTACATCGTCTTTTGCTTTTTCTGGGTCAAATTGAGGCCATTTTTCATTTAATATAGAAGGTTTTCCGCCGAGCATTTCCCATAGTTCTTCTGTAACAAAAGGAGCAAAAGGATGTAAAATTTTAATAAAATCTTTTAGCATAGATTTATTTATTTTTTCTTCTTTATAAAAAGCATTAACTAATATCATCATTTGGCTTATTGCAGTATTAAATTCAAGTATTTCCATCTTTTCTGATATAATTTGT
>MIAN01000144.1 GCA_001829125.1 Spirochaetes bacterium GWB1_27_13
TCATACCAATCTTAAGAAATATTTTATGGATTTCACACACAAAAAAATTTAGGCGATATATGCTGCCAAAATTTAATCCTTTATCTAAAGAACTCTAAATGGTAAATAAATTTTATTAAAAAATAACAATTTAAAAGTCAAAATTTAGCACAAATGACACGAATATTTAGAAAGTATTCCACTAAAAAAAGATTACTTTTTAAATTTATTGGATTTTTTAATCAGAATTCTTTTTCCTATTGCATTTTTTCAGTGTTATTTGTATCATTTGTGGTTTTAACTAATTCTTGAGGCGATATTATCCTGATTGCCCTTGTGGAAAAGATTGAGGATATAATTGAATTATTAATAATTTATTAACCAATCTTTAAAAAATTTATTAAATTTTAAAGATTTATGGAGCATAATTAAATATTAATTGTTTCATTAGTACCTTTTCTTCTCCAAACCATTCTTTTGCTTTCTCAATAACTTCCTTACTTGGATTATGATAAAAAACAATCAGATTTTCTTTTGCTCTGGTACAACATACATAAAATATTTTTTGCGTTCTTGATAATACGCTTCCTTTATCTATTCTATTGGTAAAAAGATATTCAAAATTATAATTGTTCCATCCTCCATTATCAAGAACTACTAAAACATTATCAAATTCGTCTCCTTTAGTTTTATGTTGAGTTGAAAATGGAGTAAATCCCTCTAAATATCTATATAAATTATGAAATTCTTTGTATTCGACTTCTTTTACTCTACTATAAATATACTTATTCTCATTATTAATAAACTTATTAAATTTATCGTCCTTTTTACAAATACCTATTTTATCAGCAAAATCGATAATTTCACCTATAGTTTTATCTGCATAATTTTTAAAATCTTCAATAATCTTTTTAATTTCTCTTTTTTTTGCAATTGAAGTAATTTTATACTCTGTTTTTCTAATAAACTCATTATATCTTTTTTCATCATATAAATGTATTACATCCTGAATTTTAAACAGATGTTTTATTAAGTCGTCTCTTTTTGAACCTTTTTTATTTTCATTTTCTTCATCCTGTTTTTTATCATCAATAAGCGAATCTTTATTTAGATATATTTTTTTTACTTCAAAAAAAGGTAAATCTTTTAATTGTTTATAAAGAAAATTTGAGTCTGTATCTTGCATTATTAAATCAATTTTTCTTTGTCTCTGTCTATTTCTCACAGGAACAATATTAGAAACTTCTTCAAATGTTTTGCTATCATCAATTATTAAATTATCATCTTTTATTTTCTTTACAACTTCATTCCTAAAATTAATAATAGGGTCTTTATCATATATTTCCATTAATTTGGAAAAGCCAGCTTTAGTAGCTATCAAATTATTAGTAAGATTTAATTCTTTTGTCTGTTTTGCATTATCAAAATCCCAATTTTTAAAAATAGAATCTTTGTTTTCTTTTTTTATTTCATCTAAGTTATTATTTGTAGAATACAAAAATATAATATTACCATTTTTCACAACTCCATCAATCATATTTGGAGCTTTATTATCTTTTGAAGGTTCTTGCAATAAACCATCAGTTCTTAATTTATTTGCTAACTCAATTACTAATTGAGGATTTCTTCTGTTTTGTTTTTTCTGGACTTCTTTTATTTTTCCTAAATCAATATAAGATTTTAAATCGCCAATCCCATCTTCATATATAGATTGCATTGCATCGCCAAAAAATCCAATTATATTTTTTTTCTTACTGTTTTCAAAATGTTTTAAAAATATTTCTATGACTAACGAACTGGTATCCTGATATTCATCAATAAAAATAAATTTATATTTATCTTTTAAAATATCACAAAGTAATCGATAAGTTTTAAACATATAGTTTGCTAATTCTAATACTTCATCATGAGAAATAATCCCTTCTTTAATCCTAATATGTTCTTTATATTGAATCCCATCTTCAATTAAATCAAAATAAGAATCTTCTACTTTTTTATCATCATGACTTTTTATTTTAGAATTTTCATCATTAATAAGAGTAATTAATCCTTTTTTCAATTCTTTTTGAAAATTTTTAATATTATCCCATAAAAAATCGTGAATTGTAGAAACTACTAAATTATTATGATTAACTCTTTCTTTAATTTCTTTTACGCCTACATTTGTATAAGTTATACATGCAACCTTTGCTTTTGGGTTGTCTTCTATAACTTTTTTTATAACTTGAACGAGAGAATAAGTTTTACCACTTCCAGCTCCCCCACTTAAAAGAAAATTTTCTCCATTTTTTATATATTCAATAATTTGTAAAACCTCTGGTTCTAATTTATTTTCAACCATTTCAATCCCTCTTTTATATATGCTGGTATTTTCCAGTTAATAAATTCATTCTTATTAGTATCAGTTTTACTATTTAAAAGAATTTCTATTGCAAAAGATGGTTTTTTATCTATACATTTTTCAGCTAAATCATAAGAATCATTTTTATCATCATCAAAATATTTTATATTCTTTAAACTATTAAAATTATCTTTGTTATCAATTATAAATTGACGGTTTATATGAAAAAAAGAATCCTCAAAACTTCTTGCATGATATTCGGAGTTGACTGAATTTTTTTCTGATATTTGGTAAATTATAAGAACATAGCCATCGTCATTTTGAACCCATTTATTATTTTCTTTCTTTAAAACTTTATTTTCAAATTTAAGATTTTTTAAATCATTAAAATCTTTATTAATAAAAAACTTTAAAGAAGTATTGGTTGTCAAATGAGCCTCATTAACTCGACATTTTTCTTTTTCTTCTATAAGCTTTCCTTCTTTTTCTCTTGATACTTTTTTTGCCGAATCAATATCAGTTATAATTAATGATTTGATACCAATAAAATCAATAAATTTTTCAAAAATTTGTGAATATGCCCCAACTTCGACTATTGATATATTTTGAGAAACTAAAGGAATAATTCCATCTTCTTCATCTATTTTTTTATCTTCTTGGTCTATTTTCTTCATCATTGCTGGTAATAATATTCTTTCTGTATCACCTTCAATAAAAATTGCTTTATCCGCAAAAAATAATTCTGCACGATGTAATGTTAAATATTGTTTTAAAAATTTATAATTTTGTTCTTTTCCTTCTTTTTCGTATTCTTTTTCCAAATCTCTTAAATTCTTTGCAATTACTTCATTTTTGTTTTTATTATAAAAATATTTAATATCTTCAAAATCACTTTCAGCTGTAATATGCGACGAATGAGTAGTAATTATAGTTTGTAAGTCAAATTTTATTCCATCATCTCCATTACTCGCTTTTTGTAAAATATTTTTAATGTTTTTAATAAAAACATATTGCATTTGAGGATGTGTATGAGCCTCTGGTTCTTCTATAAATAATAAATTTATATCAGATGGCGTTTCATTTTCTTTACGAAATTCGCTTAATATTATTTCTATTTCAAAAATCATACTTATTAAGTTCATATAACCTAAACCATTATAATATTCTGGCAAGGAATGTTCATCTGTGTGGTCATACATAACAGTAGTATTACCTTTTAACAATTCTTTATGTTGAAGGCTAGAAATAATTTTTATATTTGTATCTCCTTTTTTAATACCTCCAAAATGTTTTACTTTTTTAATAACATTATCAAATAAGTCGTTATATACGGTGTCTAAATGTTCGTCAGTTTTACTAAGAGTTTCTTTAAACTTTTGTATTTCTTCTGAAGTATTATCTTTTTCCTCTTTTTTTTCATAATATTTTGATGAAAGAGTTGATAAGGATTTATCACTATCATTATTAGATACATTTCTATTTGCTTGAATTATCTTTAAATTTATAATTTTATCAAGAGATATATTTTCTTTTTTTAAATCAATATAATAGTCATAATTCTCTTTAAATGAATATGCTTCACATGAAGTAGATTTTTTTGATATAGTAAAATAATGCTTATGGTTTTTTTTCATAAAATTACAGAAAATATTCTTTTTATCATTATATACTTTTGTTTCACTTTCTTCTTTTTCTGAATTCTTATGTTTTTCTTGTTCTTTTTTTTCATATTCTTTAAAATCAATAATTAATTTTTTTAACTTATCTTCTAAAATTAAATATTCAAATACTAATAAAACTACATTATTAGAAGGGTCTAAATCTATCATTACTTTATCTATGCTAGATAAATCATCATCCTCATAATATTCAATAAATATTTTTAAAGAAATACCTAAAATAGTTGCTTTATCATTATATAAAGAATCAGTATTCCCAGAATCAACAATTTCTTTTAATTTTTTTTGAAAATTAATATTAAAATCATCATAAGAAAAAGGATTAGAACTTGCTTTACTTCCGATAAATTTATCAAGTATAGATAAAAATGATGTTTTTCCAGAATTATTTTTACCAATAATCAATGATAATTCTTTTTCTAAATCAATTTCAAAATTCTTTAAAAGTCTATAATTATTTATCTTAATCTTTTTTATTTTCATATACTTCTTTGTTTCCCCAGAATTATTATTAAGAAATTAATATTATAAAAGAAATCTATTAATTAGTAAAGTAAAATTATTATTTATTTTGCTCTAATTGGGAGTGAATTTTAAAGTTTAAAAAAAAATATAAGACATCTCTAAAATGTATGTAGAATCTTAAATTAAAAAATTGTCAAAAGGCATTTCCTTATTTAATAAAAACATATTTGATATTAAAAAATTTAAAAATCTAATCTACATAAAAACGCCCTCTTAGTCTTCAAGCATTTTTAAATGACATTTTAACAATTCGCCAGTTTTTTCATCTCTTAAATGGAGTCCATTGCCTTCACACCATTTAAAACAATCGCAGTCTGCACATATTCCTGTATGTGCCCATTTTCTGTCTCTCATTATATTGAATTTATTTTTCCACACATCTATAAAATTATCTTTATAAATATTTCCTTGAATATAATCCCCTCTTAAAGAAGGACAAGCAGATATACTGCCATCTGCTAAAACAGAACCTATGTTTATGCCAGCCCTACAAAAAAATATTCCATCCCTAACTTTAGCCTCATAGTTTCCTACAAAGCCTTCACAACTAAAAGAAGCTTTTATTACTTTTTCGTTACGAGTCTTTACAATAAAATCCATCAATTCTCTAAACTGTTCGTTTTTTAAATCAAGTAGTTGGTTATCAGCTGCTCTACCTTTTGGGAATATTGTAAAAAGCCGCCAATTTTTAACACCAAGCTTAATTAATTCTTCTTTTATATACGGAAGTTCATTAAAATTTTTTTGATTAACGCAAGTTACAACATCATAGACCAAATTTTTTGTATTTGAGGCAAAATAAATTGCTTCACTTGCTTTTTTATAAGAATTTGGATTATTTCTTAACCAATTATGACTTTCTTTTAAACCATCAAGACTTATTGTAATACTTCTTAAACCAGATTCCAAAAGTTTAACAAATCTTTTTTCTGTCATTGCAAGACCATTTGTTACCATACCCCAAGGAAATTCATTTTTATAAAATTCGGCTCCGCATTCTTCCAAATCATCCCTTAATAAAGGCTCGCCACCAGTCAAAACTATAATTGTCTTATGCGGGTTATATTCTTTTTTAACATCTAATAAGACATTTAAAAAGTCTTTTAGAGGCATGTCTTTTGTATTTGAGGTTTTTTTACAATCACTTCCACAATGAAGACAATTTAAATT
This sequence comes from Spirochaetes bacterium GWB1_27_13, assembly GCA_001829125.1. Taxonomy (GTDB): domain Bacteria; phylum Spirochaetota; class GWE2-31-10; order GWE2-31-10; family MWDO01; genus GWC1-27-15. The sequence goes on from MIAN01000144.1 coordinate 5,695, forward strand.
ACATCTTAAAGTACATTCCCAAAATAAATAAGAAAGTTCATGTAAATCTTTTTGAATGTTTTTGTATGAGTTAAATAAATTAAAAAATATTTTGTTCTTTAATGATACTTTCATAATTATTTTACAGGCTCAAGTTCTATGTCGATAGTTTTATCAACTTCTCCCTTAAATTCATTATCACCATTCTTATAGTCATCCTCATTAATATCAATAGTCAAGTCTTTGTCAATAAATAACCCATTTTCTGCACCATCAATATCTTTTGCTTTTATAAGTAGGTACGAGACTGGAAAACCATCTGTATTCAAACTATAAGAACCGTTTATATCAGTAGTTATATTAGATGGATAATCATAATTTGCCCTTGTTAAACTTAATTTGATGCCTCTTATTCCCTGTTTTGTAGTAGAATCTTTAACAATTCCAGATACTTTATACGAAGCATAAGAAACTCCATACATAGCAATAGTTGTAGGAGGTCCATAACAAGCAGCAAAGCCAGTTACTCCAAAAAATAATGCTATTAGCCAACTAACAAATTTAAATATATTATTTTTAGTTTTTTTTATCATATAAATTGCCTTTTCTTGATAATATTTTTATTTTACAGGATCAAGTTCTATATTGATAGTTTTATCAACTTCACCCTTATTCCATTTATTGTCACCATTTTTATAATCAGCCTCATTAATATCAATAGTCAAGTCTTTGTTATTAAACAAACCATTTTCTGCACCATCAAGGTCTTTTGCTTTTATAAGTAGGTAGGAGACTGGAAAACCGCCAGTATTTACAGTATAATAACCATTTATATCAGTAGTTACATCTGATGATTGGTAATCATAAGTTTTCATTAAACTTAATCTGATACCTCTTATTCCTTGTTTTGTAGTAGAATCTTTAACAACTCCAGATACTTTATACGAAGCATGAGGTGTTCCATATTCAGCCACAAAAATCCCATACATACAAGAAAAACCAGTTATTCCAAAAAATAATGCTATAATTCCACTAATAAGTTTAAGTATTCTTATTTTAGTTTTTTTTATCATATAAAACCTTTATTTTCATAACCTATATTAATTATAACACAAAGTTCTATTTTTTCAATTGTTTTGAGTGCAATTTTAATTATTTACTCGAATTTAGATTTAATAAAATAAATCTTAGATAAAACACATTATGTTAATTATATAATACTTTTAGAATAAAAACTCTTTTTTATTAAAATATCTTCAAAAACATCCAATACACTAATGAATTCGCAATAGTAACAGGAATTCCCACCTTGGCGAATTCAAAAAAAGTTATGGTCTGTCCTTGTTTTTCTGCGTTTTGTATTATTATGATATTGCTTGCAGCTCCTAATATTAGCAAATTTCCTGCTATTGTGCTTCCTACTGCTAAAGCGATCATTTCTTTTATACCACCACCGATATTATTTATTAATGGAATAAAAAGTGCAACAAATGGGACGTTTGATATAAATTGACTTAAAATTATACTTAAAGTAAAAATTGTTGATATAGATTTAATTTGTAAGTTAAATTTATTTATCAAATATTGAAAAAAATTAGAATTCCATACACTTTGCATTACAATAAACATCGATGCAAAAAAGATTAGAGTTTTCCAATCAATATGTTTTACAATTTCAAACCTTTTTTTAGAAAATAAAATTATAGGTAATGCTGCAATTAATGCTATATAAACTAAATTCAATTCAAAGTTTATTTTCAAGAAAACGATTATTATCTTTAGAAATATCAAAATTATAATAATAATTAATGATATTTTAGATAAATTTGCAAGATTTTTATCTATTATATCTTCTTTTGAGTGATCAAGTTCTGTTTTGTGAAATTCTTTCTTGTAGAATAATTTTAATATCAAATAGGTTACAAAAAAATTTATTATAGTTGGAATAAAAAGGTATTTAAAAAAACTTACAAATGGGTTTTTTATATTTCCATTAATTGCAATTAAAAGGTTTTGTGGATTACCAATAGGGCTTGTAACACTTCCAATAGTTACAGAAAATGCCAAAGTAATTAAAAGTAATTTTGGTGAAATCTTGTGAGTTTTAGCAAAATATAAAACTAAAGAAGTCCCAATTATAGCAAGTGTATCATTCATCAAAAAAGCAGAAAGTAAACCAGTAACAAAAAGAATCAATAAAACTAAAGTATCAACGCTTTTTGCCCTATTAAAAGCCATATAAGAAATGTGATATAAATACCCGCTTTTTTGTAATGCCTCTCCAACTATAAACATTCCAAATAAAAATAGGATAACATCGAGATTTATTGATTTAATTGCATCAAAAATAGAAATTTGACCTGTAATTAAAACTAAAACAGAGCCAATTAACATGATTAGCCATATTTCGAGTTTTATTCTACCAATCTGCCTTATACTAATTGCTATAAACACTAAAAATAATATTATGACAGGAAGTAATTTAAATTCCATAAGCCACCATATTTTATTACAAAACTACAAAATATTGATTGTTCAGAAAAAGTCTAAATAAGTAATAACCCAAATGTCGATTTACCGTCATTGCGAGGAGTACTCGACGAAGCAATCCCTTTTTAAATAAAATAAAATCGTTTTTTAACAGATTGCACTGAAAGAAAAGACCTGTCAGGTTTCAGAAACCTGACAGGTCTATATATGCTATTTAAATATTAAATCGAAATTCAGGCTATACTGAAAAAATATTTTTCTCGATAGATTCAAATTTTTTTGCCCATATTTCTATTTCTTTTTGTAGTACATCAAAGTCTTGTTTTGCTTCTTTCAAATATTTTTCAGTTTGTGTTGCTATTATTAAAAAATCACCTTCAAGGTCTTTTTTATCATAAGTTCCATTTCTTAATTTTTCTGCAATCATTCGATACGCTTTTCGATATGGCACGCCAGATTGACACAATCTATTTGCTTCATAAGTAGAATACAAATCAGGATACATACATTCTGCTAATCTATCTTTGTTTACTTGAAATCTTGAAATAACCAAATAAGCCATTCTAAACATCTCACCTAATTCATGACGAGTGCGAATTACTGGTTCTTTTGTATATTGATAATCACGGTTATAACTTGAAGGAAGTTTGGCAGTAATTAAAACTACCTCTAAAGCAGATGCTCGTATTTTTGCACCTCTTCCTCGCAATAACTCAACTATATCACAATTTTTCTTTTGTGGCATAATTGATGAGCCAGTAGTAAGTTCAGTTGGAAGGGAAAAAAAACCATATTCACGAGTTGTATAAAGCATTATATCACAAGCCATTTTTTCAAAAAGTCCTGCAATATTCGCTCCAAAATGTAACACTTTTTCTTCAAAACGACCTCGACTATTATTACAATCAATTGAACTTCTTTGAACACGAGAAAACTCTAAAAGATTAGTTGTATATTCACGATCCAAAGGAATATTTGAACTAAAACCAGCTGAAGCTCCAAGTGGATTAACATTGATAATTTTAAGTAACATCAAACCTTCTGAAATGAGTTCTAAAGAATTTTCTATAAAAGCATGAAGCCACATTCCAACACTGGAAGGCATAGCAGGCTGCATGTGAGTGAAACCTGGCATTAATACATCTTTTAACTCAGTATAACGAACAAAACAAATTTGTAAAAATCCAGAAAGAGATTGCAACCATTCTAAAAGCATATTTCTAAGATGGAGGCGAGTTGTAACTAAAATTTGATCGTTTCTAGAACGACCTGCATGGATTTTCATTCCAACTTCACCAACTTTTTCAACTAGCATTGTTTCAATAACATTATGTACATCTTCAAGGTTTGCAGGTATGTCAATTTTTTTATCTTTTCCAAGTGCATAAATATTTTTTAATTCGGAAAGAAGGGATTCTGTATCTGCTTTTGTTAATATCCCGATAGAGCATAACATACGAGCATGGGCTGCTGAACCTATACAGTCCCAGATAACCATTTCTTTATCAAGAATATGATCATTGCCAACAGTAAGTTCTTGCATTACCATATCAATTTTATCACCTTTTTCCCATAATACACTTTTCATATTTTAATCCATTCATTATAAGTTATTTATATTTAATAAATTTAAAGACTTAAAACATTTTAATATCTATATTAATCTATCTAAAAAATGTCAATATGGTTGAGAAAATATCATACATTAAAATTTTTGTCAATTAAAAAAAAAATAGAAAATTTAGGACAAACGCATAAATTTTTTTTATTAAAATTTACCTTTTTGATAATGATTTTAATCCAAACAATTTTCTATATATATATCTTTAATTTACATAAAATATTTTTTTTATAAAAATGTTATAAAATTATTAAATTCTTTCTATATTAAAATTTTCATACGTTTGTCCTAATAGAATGTTTGAAATTTATAATTAATTTTAATTATTTCATTTTCATTAAAATATTCTACATCTTCTATAAAAAACAAGAAAAAATATTTACTAATATTACTCCTCTGAATAATATTAATATAATTATCCAACTTTTTAACTTGATCTTTTTGAAATTTTATCATATTATTGAAACACAATAAATTTATTTATGGGGGAAACTTCTATGAAAGAAAGATTTTTGAATATTTTTCTTTTTTTAATTTCTCTTTGTTTTATCGCTTGTGGCATAATACTAATTTTTTTCAACACAGCAAAACTTCCGTACTTGGATTTAGTACATACAAGTTTTGACTCTTTTTTTGGAAACCCAGCATTATCTAGCTTTTTTATCGCTTTTTTGGGGACTTTTGTCTTTGCTTGGGGTATATTCTTCTTTTTAACGACAATTTTTATTGTTATGGAAATAAAAAATACTAACATGTATGGTTTTATGTTCTTTACATTCACATTATGGGCTATAATGGCTCAAATCGTTTCTTTTTTAAATAAATTCTATTTTTTAATGATAGTAATAGGCATTTTATATGGAATACTATTTATTCCGTATTTTATTTCTTTACCAATGAAGAGTAAAGATAAATAAATTCAAAACAAAGTATATTTTACTTTGAAATATATTCTTCATTTTGGAGATGTATTAATTTTAAGGAGAAAAAATGAGTAGCTTAAAAAATTTTGATTCCGAATTATACGAAGCAATTCAAAATGAATTTGAAAGAGAATCAGACAAGCTTGAGATGATTGCAAGTGAAAATATTGTAAGTAAAAATGTTTTAGAGGCTCAAGGCAGTGTTCTTACAAATAAATATGCAGAAGGTTATCCTGCTCATAGATATTATGGTGGTTGTGAATTCGTTGATGTTGCAGAAAACCTTGCAAGAGATAGAGCAAAAAAAATATTTGATTGTGAATATGTAAATGTTCAACCGCATTCTGGAAGTCAAGCTAACATGGGCGTTTGTTTTAGTGTTCTTAATCCTGGTGATACAGTTATGGGAATGAATCTTTCTCATGGTGGACACTTAACACATGGTTCGCCTGCTAATTTTTCTGGCAAATTGTATAAAATTATTAGCTATGGAGTAAAACAAGATACAGAAACTATTGATTATGACGCTTTAATTGACACTGCAAAAAAAGAAAAACCAAAATTAATTATTGCTGGTGCTTCTGCTTACCCAAGAACAATTGATTTTCAAAAATTTAGAGAGGCAGCTGATGCGTGTGGTGCTTATTTAATGACAGATATGGCTCATATCGCAGGTTTAGTGGCAACTGGACTTCATCCAACACCAGTTCCTTATTCTGACTTTGTGACTACTACAACTCATAAGACTTTAAGAGGTCCTCGAGGTGGAATGATTTTAATGGGTAAAGATTTTGAAAACAAAATGGGTATTGTTGCTCCAAAATCTGGTAGAGTTAAGATGATGAGTGAAATTATGGACGGGAATATATTTCCTGGTATCCAAGGTGGACCGCTAATGCATGTAATCGCAGCAAAGGCTGTTGCATTTAAAGAAGCTTTAGACCCATCATTTAAAGTTTATCAACAACAAATTTTAAATAACTGTAAGGCTTTAGCAAAAGCATTAATCGCTAAAGGTTTTAGATTAGTTTCTGGTGGCTCAGACAATCACTTGTTGTTAGTTGATTTAACAAGTAAAAATGTTACTGGTAAACAAGCAGAAATTGCTTTAGATAAAGCAGGCATTACTGTAAATAAAAATGGTATTCCATTTGATAAACAACCTCCAACAATTACAAGTGGCATAAGAGTTGGAACTCCTGCCTTAACAACAAGAGGAATGAAAGAATCTGAAATGGAAATAATAGCTGGCTGGATTGAAGAAGTTATCAAAAATGTTGATAATGACAATAAACTTAAAGATATATCAGTAGAAGTTAAAAAATTATGTGATAAATTTCCAATTTATAAAGATTAATAATAAATTTAAGTAATTATAACAAGAATATTAGCAAAATGGTACTAAATTTACCATTTTCTCTATCTATGAAAACAAGGTGTAGATACCCCTTGTTTTCATAGAGAAATTTTATATCCAAAACTTTTAGCAAAAAAAGTATTCCAATTTATCTCCTAATATTGTATAACACAGATTAAGACTGATGGTCACAGATTTATACTAACCAGCATATAATCTGTGTAATCTCTCCAAATTTAATCTGTGTAAATCCGTGTTATAAGGTGGGATATTTATGGAAAATTTTTTAAAAGTTACTTCAACCTTAAAAGAAGGTGTTTTAAAAAACAAGGCTTATACTCTAAAACCAATCGATTGCCCAATTAAACTCAATCAAAACGAATCTCCTTTTGAT
>MIAN01000145.1 GCA_001829125.1 Spirochaetes bacterium GWB1_27_13
TGTGAATATTTTTAGAGAAAATTATAAAGAAATAAAAGCCGTTTTACTCGATATGGTAATGCCACAAAAAACAGGTAAAGAGGCTTATATTGAAATGAAAAAAATTGATAAAAATATAAAAGTTCTTCTAACCTCTGCTGTAAAGACTGACCCTCGTATATCAGAAACAATGAGCCTAGGTGTAAAATATTTTTTACTAAAACCATATACATTTGAAGAGCTATCAACATGGATATACAAACTTCTACATGATACTGGTGAGAAATAAAAAATTTAAGTATAATTTGAATTATGCCGATTTTATAATGATAATCGTCCAGATGTCATTATATACCTGAAATGTTTTCTTACAACTTGTTTATTTAAAATAAGTTATAAAAAAATTTATCACTGAATTTAAGACAAACTTGAAACATTTCAGTATAAACACGAATTGTCGCGGATTAACACAGATTTCGTTTGACAAATTACTGGGGAAAGATAACCACGAAAAAATGCATTTTTAAAAATATTTTTGCAGGAATAATTTATTATGAACTTTAAGAATTCTATTGTATTAAAAGTTGTTGCTGTATTGTTTGTTGGAATAATGATACTATCTTCATCATTTGGCGTATTTTCTTATCTTATAGAATATTCAAATGAAAAAAATAAATTGGTTCGATATGCTGAGGATTTGTCAAAAAGACTATCTGAGAATATGAGTATTGCTTTGTGGAATATAGATTCTGACGCAATAGAAAAAAATATCTTAGTTGAAATTGAAAATGAAAATGTTTTAGCTATAATTTTAACAAATGATAAGAATGAATTCTTAAATGGAAAATTTAAAAATAATAAATGGGAAATTTCAGAATTTATTCCTGAAAAAGAAAAAGAACTTTTAAATAAAAGAGGCTTTATAACAAAAGAAAAAATTATTGAAGTGGATGGAAAAGTAATAGGTAAAGTAAGGTTAATTATAACAAATTACTTTTTAAATAAATATATTTTTTCTTTGATAATAAGAACAATTATTCAAACATTAATTTTAACTTTATTTACTTTAATTATAGTTTATTTTACACTTTCCTATTTTTTGATTAACCCTATTTCAGAATTATCAAACCATTCTTTATTAGTTGCAAAGGGTGATTTGGTAACTTTTAAAAAATATGCTAATAACCAAACAGAAATTGGTGTTTTAATAAGAAACTTTAATAAAATGATTGAAAATTTTGAAAGCATATCAACCAGAATCAATTTGGTTGTTCTAGAATTAACAAAAATAGTAAAAGACAATAAAAATGTAATAGATGAAATTTCTGACATATCAAGTAATGAGGCTTCTTCAATAGAAGAAATATCGGCATCTTTAATAGAGTCTGCATCTTCTATAAAAAGTATTTCTAATAATACTAAAATTAGCTCTAGTAAACTTTCTGAAGGTGCAGAAAAAGCGAAACATGGTTTTACTTTAATTGATAAAATAATCAGTAGTATAGAAGAACTTACTTCTCATTCCAAAAACATAAAAAACTCTTTAGAATTAATTTATGATATTACTGAAGAAACAGATATGCTTGCGTTAAATGCGTCAATTGAAGCGGCTAAAGCTGGTGACTATGGAAAAGGATTTTCTGTTGTTGCGGCAGAAATTAGAAAACTCGCCGAAAAATCACAAGCTACTGCAAAAGAAATAAACTCAAGGATAGATAAAAACGATGAAATAGTAGAGGTTGCAAAAGAAGTAATGGAAACTTCTCAAAAAACAATAAAAGAAATACTTGAGACAACAGTATCTTCTGATAGAATTTTATCAGAAATTTCGCTTGCTATAAATGAACAATCTTTAGGTCAATCTGAAATAATAAAGTCTGTTGATAACATAAATGAAGCAATGCAAAAACTTTTGGAAACAATAGATAAAATGAAATCTAATGTTAAGGTAATTGATGATACGTCAAGTAATCTTATAAATATACTTGATATTTTTAATATTAATGAAAATGCAGAAAGTAATGAGCAAACTGTAAGTGAAAATTCTTAAAAAGGTGTTTTAATTAAATAAATTTATATTATTGAGTTTTATTATGGATTTAACAATTGATAATATTCAAAACGCATTAAAAGAAATATTTGATGCAAAAGATTATTCTGTTTCTACTCTAAAGTTTATACAACCAGATATGATTAAGGATGCTTTTCGTAAGAAGGCAAAATTATTCCATCCTGACAGAGCCTTAATCGTTGGTATAAGCGAGGATATCTTAAATGAGAAATTTAAAAAAATTAATGACTGTTATCAGTTTTTAATTTCTGTGGTAAGTGATTCTTCAAAAATAAATCATTTATTAAATTTAAAAATTAATATTAAACCAACAAATGTTCAACCTAAAAAGCAGGATTTTAAAACTAATTATTACACTCATAAAAAAGAAGAAAAACAAAATTATCAATATTACAAAAAACATCAAGCACAACAAACTAATTATGTAAAAATTTATTTTTCTGGAATTTTTCCAAAAAGAAGGCTGAGGTTTTCTGAATATCTTTATTATTCAAAACTAATTGATTGGCACACAATGATTAGGTCTTTAGTGTGGCAATATAAGTTAAGACCACGCATTGGAGAAATTGGAGTTGATTTTAATTTCTTAAAAAAAGAAGATATTACAGATATACTAAAGAATATAAAACCAAACGAAAAATTTGGCGATACTGCGGTAAGGATGCAACTTTTAACAAACTTTCAACTAAATGTAATACTTGGTAAACAAAAAAATTACAATCTCCCCATTGGCAAATTTTTTATAGAAGAAGGCATTTTTACAATTAACCAGATTTCAAAATTACTAATTGAGCATAAAGAGTTCAATCTCAGATGTGGCACTTTTCAAAATTAAATAAAATAAAAAATAGACCTGTCAGGTTTTTGAAACCTGATAGGTCTTAAAAACTACTATTCTTAAATTTTTATTTTTTTATTCCAAGTTCTTCATCAAATTTGCCTTCAATGAAGAATTTGTCTACAATTTTGTCATGTAATATTTTTGTTCTTAATGCGTAAAATCCATCAACAGGAACTTCTTTTGTATTATCAATTACTTTGAGTTCTAAAGGTGTTGCAATATCATCTACCCAGTTTTTACCAATATCCGATGAAGGAATAACAACAAGTTTGTCTTTAAGTTCATTCTTTTTAATTAAATCAATTAACTCATCTTTAACCCAACCATTTGTAGAACCTGCTATCCAGTCTGTATCAACATTTAATTTTTTACTCATATAATTATAATAATTTGTTGTGAATGGGTCCAAAAGGACAATAAGTTTAATTCTTTCTTGTACTTTTTTTGGCATCATATTGTATGCTCTAATTACAACTTGATTACCAAGAGAATGACAAACTAAATAAATGTCTTTCTGATAATTTGTTTCTGTAACAAAAAGTTCGATTTCGTCAGAAAGGTTTTTGGGAAGTAGGGGCCAATCCTTTGGGTTTTCTTTTAGATTTTTTTCGAGTAGAGGAAGGTTTTGGCTTGTCTCATAATCATCTGCTATGCTATTGTATTCTTGCCAGTCAAAAACAGAGGTATTAAAATCTGCTTGTCTTTTTTTAAACTCAGCAATCATTGCACCACCACCAGGTACATTGTACATCATGCTTATCATTATAGCAATAGGTCCTAAGAAAAATCCAGGTCCTGTCATTATAGAATGTGTTGTCCATCCAAAATAACCAACACCCTGCCAACCATGCACATAAATAAAAGTATCCCTCGTAGAGTCAAATAGAATTTCCTTTTTGTTTTCTTTTATATATTTGCCATTTTGATCTTTTAAGGAAGACCAAAAAAGATGCCCTTTTGCATTATCGTCAAATTCACGAAGTAACACAGGTTCTCTTTTTCCATCTTTAATTTCGTATCTATCAGATAGACACCCTATAAATAAAAAGAAAATCAAAAATATTAAAAAAAAATTTTTCATATATCCTCCTAAAAACGTTAAAAATCTATTGTAAGAAAATATTTTTCCTTTTCAATTATAATCAAACGAGTTGAGTTTGTCAAAAAAATTAGTTTTTTTTATATAATATTATATATAAATTTTTAAATTGACTGATAAAAAAATTGTTCAAAAATAAACATTCCTAAAAAATAGGTTTGTCCCCAGTGACAGAGCTATGTTTTTGTTGCTATATAGTTTATAAATTATTACATGTAATAATACTGTTATTTAATAATATTTATAGATAATACAAAAAAAACTATTATTGAAATAATAATCGAAATATAAAAAATTAAAAGCGTTATAGATGTCATTATTCTAAATATATTAGGTACTTTATTATCAAATCGATAAGCATTCATATCAAAAATGTAGTCAGATGTCTTTAATCTATTATTTACAACCCATTCATAAAGTTTTCTGTACAATCTTTCTTGTCTCAAAAAATAGGCATCAAGAAACCAAAAAAGAATTGCTGGTATAAAAGCAATTAAGGCTTGATACATAGACCCTTTTAATAACAAAGCACCTACGACTAAAGTTAAAGTCCAACCTTTTATAAGAAAAGAGTTTCCTGCCATTCTTTTTATTATATCCTGAATAATTTTAATCTCTTCAAATAAATATTTTTCTTGTTTATCTGGATTTAATTTTTCTTCAGTGTGCTTTTTTCCTATATTTATCATAAAACCCCCTTCTATTATTATAGTAGAAACTTTTTATTTTGTCAAAAATTACAAATTTTATTTGAGATATACAGATATACTAAAAAGTTTTTGATTTGTCATAAATTCTAAGATTTAAGTACTGTCTTTATATATAGTTATATAATTTAATCACTGTAAATCTGTGACAATACGATTAATCTGTGTAATAAAAACTATTTCCCAAACAAAAAATTATAAGCGTTTTTACGATAAAATTTTTTATAATTTGGTTTTTTATTTGATAATTGTATAAATTTCTCCAAATATGTCTTATAAGAATCAACTCCAAGTAAAACTACTGGTATATCAGAACCAAATAAAGTTCTTTGTTTTAACAATGGATTTTGATCAATTGCTTTATCAATTTTTTCATCAAGTCCCTTATTTTTGACATCATAAGGTTTGCATGAAATATCTGTATAAATTTTATTTTTCTTTGAAATTGCTTTTTTTATTTTAACGTTCCATTCTGTTTCTTTATATTTGCCATTCTCTTCAGTCAAGCCAAAATGTGCTAAATTAAAATAAATACCTCTATATTTATTTAGAATATAATTTATTTTGTCTGGTTTTGTAAGTTTTTCTACATTTTCGGCTGCCCCAAAGCCCTCAGTCACAAAATGAATTGTTATTGGTATTTTATTTTTTTTACAAAATTTATAGATAAATTTAATTTTCTCTTTTTCTTTTGAGTCTTTAGGTGACAAATCACATCCCAAAGATGGATAAAGTTTTATTCCTGCAAAAAAATAATCTTTTAAAGATTTAAAATGGATTGATTCATTACATTTCTCTAAATCAAGTGAAATTATTTCTTTATTGAATCTATCCTCAAATTTTTCTTCAAATATTTTAAATAAATTTTTATTTCTATCATACTTTTCAAAATAATAATTCAACATTGATTTAATATCTTTTATATCATAATTATTAGGCGTTATTCCCATAAATGGATACACTTTAAATATCTTATAAGGACTTTTTGACATATATCTATGAATCCCAAAATATAAATCAATAATTTGTTCTGTCATAGGTTTAGAAGGAGAAACTCCATAATGAATTTTATCACTTGTTGTCTTTTTATAACCAAAATCCATTATTAAAGGCGTTAATATTACTTTTTCAATTCTTTCATCAGTGTTATCTATATTTATTAAAGGTTTTCTATTAGAATATTCAACTCTCTCTTTTTCAATTATATTTTTTGCTTCCTCAATATTATTTTCATTTAAATAATCATCATATTTCCCATTTATATAATCTGATTTAGTAAATTTACTATCAAGTGAAACAAAATCTCTTTCAAGTAACAATAATTGGTTTGCAACATCATTTTCGATGTAATATAAAGTATTTAGAATGTTTTTTATATCATTATTAATCTTTTCTATCTTTTTTTTATTTGCAAATAAAACTCCAACGCCAATAATCGAAATTAATATAATCAATGGATAAAAAAATAAATCAAAATCAACCCCATAAATAGAAAAATACTTAGATTTTAGTTTAATTGCAAACAAACTCCCAATTAAAAGAAGAAAAATAATAGAAATTAAAGCAATTCCTAATATATTTACTATTATTTTAAATAATTTTACCTTTAATACATCATCAACACTCAATTTACTCTTAAATAAAATCCTACTCAAAAACATAATAAACCCAGGATGACTCAGATTAAATAAATGGAGATGAGAGTCGAAGAAGTAGGATTTTAGGTTGGGGGATGACATAGTTTTACTCCTGTGAAATTATTTTGGTGATTTTATTTATTATAATACACTTCGAGAGAAATCGAAGTGTATTTTGGGAGAATTTAAAAAATTAATAATACTTTAATAATTGTTTTAAAATCAACAAAAATCTTGCTTGATTTTTAAAATCCAGTCTGCGTATTTTTCAAGCATGTTTGGCGTATGACAATTCATGTTCATATCATATTGCATTATTTGATTTTTAACATTAGCGTCTGCTGGCACATTTTGATTTTCTTCTGAATAATATTTAGCATCAAATACAGCCGCTCCAATTGGTTTTTGAACATAAATAAGCTGTTCTTTACATGCTCGTCTTTGAAAAACATTAAAATATTTGACTCCATCAACACTATTTAATACAGGAACAACATCTGGGCTAAGATAATCTGGTACATATCTATTTTTATTTTTATATACCCATCTTCCTTTTTGTCTTACCGCAAAAGAATGAATTAAATCGAATTCTATTGTTGGATTAATAACTGGATCAATAGTAACTACAGAACATGTTTTTTTTGCTATTTCACTTCCAAATATTCCTTTAAATTTTTCTACAAGTCTTAAAGATAATATTGCTCCTCTACTAAATCCACAAATAAAAAATCTTACATTTTGTTTATTATTAACATTTAATTTGCAATAAATATTCTCATAAATTACAGTCATTAAGAATTCTTCAATTTTATCATAATAATAAGGATCACTAAGCCAATCATATCTTGTATTTAATATGTCAATAATTAATGAGTCCTTATTGTATAAATCATAAAGTGTAGCAGCTATATTTTTATATTTTGGATTACTTGAAGTACGAATACTAAATTTACCATTCCACCAATATCTTTTTTCATCATCTTCGGTATCTTCTTCTTTTTCTGCCTTAACCAATCTATTGCCCCCAGTTAATCTTGAACAGAATATTAAATCTCCATAGTCATTTATATATTCATTACCTAAAGTTTGTTGTCCCGAACAGATGATAAATATTGTCTTAAGATTAATGGCATTTGCATAATTTATAGCTTCATTAACCCCAAAATCTGAAACATCACTAAGAACAGAAAAAGTAGGTTCATCCAAAGATTTTTTGTTGTTATAAATTTTTGATTTAAAAAAATCTGGCATAAATTCCTCCTTATTAATTTTGTATTTTAAATTCGTTTATAATTAAGAAAATTATTTTTTTAGTATTAATATCAATATCCTTATTAATCAAAGTATAATTATTTTTATCAACAGGTCTATAATCACAACCCGGATGAAACTCATTTTGCCCACTTATTGGATCGGTTCTTTCTCCAAATGGAGATGTTGGGTGTAAATTAAGATATGGGTTCATGTTTTACCTCCTTGTTCTTAGATTTTTTTAACTAAGAATAATAAATAATACATTGTTAATTTATGTCTTTATAAATTTCCTCCTTAATTTAGAAATCATTTTGTTTTTTTTGTTTTTTTGTTGTTTTTATTCTATAAATATTAAAAATAGTTAAATCAACTCCAAAAAATGCTCTAAATGTTAAATAATATTGTTTATCATTATCTTTATTAAGTAAATCACTGTAATACGGCATAAATTGACCACCTAATCCAATTGATAAAGGTATTGTTGATACACCTAAAACTAAATAAAAACCTGGTGCAAATAATTGTGAAAAACCAATAGAAGTTACGCCTGTAAAATTATTAGGGTCTTGTAATCTCCAAGATATGACACTTCCAAAATCAAGAATTGAGCAAAAAAGACCTAATGATTTAAAAAATTTATTTTTATAAGACCATCCAAATTCAAATCCAATTGGAGCCGTTATTGGGTTAAATCCAAGTTGAGGAAAAATTAATTCATCTTTGTTTTTATTTTTATATGAATCAAATCCAATTGATGTTCCTATATACGCATTTATCGTTATATAAAAAGAATATTCAAATTTTCTTTTTAGTTGATAACCTCCGGGTGGTAAGGCAAAATCTTCAATTGCTTTTTGTATATCTTTTGGAGTTTTTGCTGATGCTATATTTCCTGCGAATGTAAAAAATTTTGTAAGAACTTCTAATGTAAGAATTTGTTTTGTAAAAGGATCATCCGTTCTATCATTATTCAAACCAGTAATTCCATATTTTTTAGCCTCAAATAAACCAATTTCATATAATTTATTTAGTAAATTAATAGTATTTATTGCTATGTTCTGATAATCTTTGTCTTCAACGGATTGATACATTTGATAAAATCTTTTTAGAAAATCAATTAATTGGTTTAAATTATTACTTTTTGGAAATAATTTAGCGGATATATAATTCATTGCTGATACTGTATATTGTAGATTATTGGCAATTTTTGTTTTGTTATCAGCTTTTTTGTCATTAATTTTTTGATCAATTATTTTTTGATCATCATAAAATTTATTAATATATTCTTTTATTTTAGACTTTATTGTATCAAACTTTACATCTTTGTCTAATTGTAAATAATTATTAAATATTTCTGTTTTTTTTGTAGAATATGAATTATAATATTCTTTATAATTTTCATCAGTTGATAAATCTTCTATTTTAGTTATAAAATAATAATCAGTAAAAAAAATACCAATAGATTTTAATTCTTTTAATAGTTGGTTGTCTTTTTCTATCGAAATATCTATATTACTTAGTTCCATCAATGTTTTTATTGGAAATTCATTTTTCTTTAATTCTGTTGTAAATGTAAATAAAATTTTTATAGTCTGGTTGTTTGGTCTACTTAAAATAATATTATTTAACATATTTATTAAATCGTTACTAAGAGATTTTATAAATGGATTAAATAAACTTCTTGTATCAGAAAAATTACTATTTTTTATTAAACTTAGTGTTGATGGAAAAAATAAAGATAAATCTTCGCTATCATCTTTCATTGACTTAATAGTATCTTCAAAATAGCCACTATAAAATAAACTATTGTAAATTTCCGTCTCTGCTCTTTTAATTAAAAAGTCTGATATACCTATAATTGCTGCAGTTTCTAAAGAAAATGATTTTAAATTACGAATATCAACTTTTGTGGAGTCATCTAAAATATCTTTTGATTTTACAAATAAACTTTCATCTATTGGTATTATATCAAAGTCTGAAGAAGAATCTAATGATATAAAATCCTTTTTTAATTTTTCTTTATAGACAGAATCAGTAGTGTTATTTAAATATTTATAAAACACCGAGTTTTGATATGTACTATTCTCGCTAAAAACAATAGATAAACTTAAAACACTAAAAACTAGGATTAAACATCTTTTAAACATTTTATTGCTCCAAGTTATTATAAAATCTACCAAAACAATAACATTAAAAAAAACTCTCCCCCCCTCTCAAAAAAAATTGCTCCCTTTAATAATCTTTAAAAATTTTCTCAATATTAATTATTATTCAAAATTAAATTAATTACAATAGCAATTAATCAAAATATTAATAAAATTTATATAAAAATTTATATTTATATTAATATATGGTTTAAAATAAGCTATTATAAATATAATAGCTTAATATGATGTATATATAGGTATAATTTACTATTATAGGAATATTTTATGCCATAATTTTAAAACGCTATGGAACTTATTTATTTTACAGTAATTAAATATGAATATCATTTTGAGAAAAAGGATTTTTACGCAATTAAGTTTGACAAATTTTTAGAAATCTATATAATTATTTAGAATAAAAAATTCATTAAATGAGGCAACAATGCTAAATCGCAATGATTTTGAACGAATTAAAAATTATTCGAGTAAACATTATATGATATTTTATATTCTACAAATAGTTATATATAGTTTTTTATTAATATTTTTAACACTTACTTTACCACCTGAGATTGAAAAAATTAAACGAATGGTGTATTGTAATCAAAATGAAATATTTCTACCATATTCGTCAACTCTTGTAATGGTATTGCCAACACTTTTTATTTTAATAGTAATTATAGGGTTACTATTAGGTCTAACGACTCGAATAAATAAAAATTATCATCAATATTATTTATTTCTAAATTTGAAAATATTATTTAAAAATGAAAATTTATCACAAGTGCACTACGATAAATATAAAAAAAAATACATTAAAAAAAATCTTTTGATTATTATTATAATTTTAACAATTAATGTTGTGTGTTTTATTTTTTCTTTTGATTTTTATTTGAAGATTAATAAAGACTATTTTATAGAAAATAGCTTCTTTTCTTTTGGTGAAACAAAAAAAACCTTAAAAGATATAAAAGAAGTAAAGATTTACACTAAAAAAGAAAAATATAAATCAAACTGGGATTTAAATCCATATTTTGAAATAACTTTTAATAATGGAGATAAATATAATATATGGGCTGGAGGTGGTTGGGGAGCTCCTGAGAAAGATGATTTATTGGGAGTGATTAATTTACTATTAAACGAGACAACTCTTGATATAAAATACATTAGAATACCAGAGGAAAATTTATATCTTATTGATAAGTATAACAAAAAAAGATCAGAATCTATGAAAACTATTTTTAAATATTTAGACAGTGAAAATAAGAGATTTGAAAAAGTACACTAAATCAAAACTTTTAAAGTCTAATGACATATTAAAAATCTCAAAGAAAGATACACCCACAGCAGAAATACCGACTTTGAGACGACATTACCAGTTGTTTATATTTAAAGAATCTTCCAAATTTTGATGAAATGTTAACTATTCTAAAAGAACCTATATTTATAAAAAGTTTTAAAGAAGCAATAATTTACAAATTATTTTTTAATTTCTTCATAAGTGTTGCCGTAAGGTAGTTTAACATTTTTTAGTCTTTTTGCATTAAATAATTGCGAAAGTTCTACGGTAGCCTCGTTAAAATTAGCATTTTCAAGATTTGCACCATTAAAAATTGCACCAGATAGATCAGATTTATTAAATTTTGCACCAGACAAATTTGCCTCACTAAAATTAACATTTCTTAAATCAAGATTTGACAAATCTACTCCAGACAAATCAGAGCCAGTAAAATCAATACCAAATAAACTAGCGTCTTTAAAATTTGATCCTTTCAAATTAGAATATTTTATTATACTATTAGTTAAATTAGAATTTGTAAAGTTTACTTTTTGTAATTTTGCATTATTAATAATAGAATCTCTTAGATTGCTATTTTTAAAATTGAAAGATGTAAGGTCTTGACTCGAAAAATCTTTTTTTGACAAATCCTTATCTGAAAAGTCATGATTTATATTATTACAAAAAAAAGTATTTAAAGAAAATAAAATTAAAAAACAAAATTGAAACCCTTTCACAAAACACTCCTTTTAATAACTCCACTTTGGCTGGTAAGAATAGCCATCAGTAGAAATAGGTATTAATGAATAATTAGATAAAGAAAGTACATAAACAGAAGAAGAGAAATAATCTTCTTTCACATCATTTATTGATATTAAAGATATTGCTACAAAATTTTGTTTGGGAGATAAAGAAAAATTTATTGGATAAAGTTTTGATCTAATTATCTCTTTTTCAAAACCTGAAATTTTGTCTTTTAAGATTAAACTATATAAAGTTTCTCCTGCTGCATCTTGTAAAGAATTTATAGTTAAATATCTTGAGTCTATGTTAAATTGATTAGATTTTTGAACATCTATTTTAATCAAATTTCCATCACTAATAGAAATTAAATATGTCTGATTTTCCTCTGGCGGTTTAAAATATATAAAATTTCTTTTTGTATCCCATTCGAGACTAACCAAAGTCCCGCACTCCCTTTTTAGAGTTAAAGAAAAATAATCTTTTGCCAAATCTTCAAGTTGTTTATTTTTTTCAATTTTTACTATTTCTTTTGTAATTTTTAATGAATCCAAACCAAATAAAGATAATACCCATTGTTCTACATTTGATTTTTTATCAATAGAAAGCAGTAGAATATTATTATTATCAGTATTAAATATAGCATAATATACATTTTTTATAATTAAAGTCGATGTATCATCAATTAGATTATAAAAGTATAAATTTCCATTGATCTCTGAGTTGTTAGGCTTTGCAATATAATAAAGAAAATTTTGTTTTCTTGTAAAAAAATAATTAGTAACAATCCAATTTTCTTCTGTTTTTAAAACTTTCGCAATACCATTTTTGCTATTTAAAACCTGAAAAATTTTCCCTCTCGAAATAAAAAATAAATTATTGCTTATTATTTCGAGAGAAATTTCAGATATTTCAATCTTTGTATTTAAATATTTTTTTGCACCTTCATAAGCATTCTCATAATCAGAATAAATATCTATAAAATACCCATAAAGCCATCCTTTTACACCATTATATTCTACTTCATACCAATAATCTTCCATCTCATCTATTTTTATTCTTTCATTATTTTTTCCTATTATTTTTACTATTTCTCCCTTATCAAGGTATCTTAATGTTTTTGAATGCAGATCATTGTCTTGTCTTAATCTTAATCTATCAACATTAACAACGCCAACTTTTGTTGTAGTCTTAAGTTCGAGTGAGCTTATTTTATTTTGATTTTGTAATGTGACATTAGTCTCTTTATCTTTTTTGCAACTAAACAGGAGTAAAATAAATAAAAGTATAAAAAATAAGCCTAATTTGGGATAAAATACAGAGTATAAAATTGTATTGTGGTATTTATTCTCAATTAAATACTTTTTGAAGATTTTCATAAGTTTTTCTCCATAATACTCTGCTTTTTTAATATTGAGAGGCTTCAGGTCTCTACGGAAACAAAGGGTAGATACCCCTTGTTTCCCTAAATATATTATTCATCTTTTGATTGAAGTTCTGGAGCAACTTTTGTTTTTAAATATTCTTCTGCATCAAAAGCAGCAAAGTATTTTTCTAAAGAACTTCCCTGATTAGTTCTTTGGATAACTCTTGCTGTTGTATAACTTGTATCAACTACTTCTATATAAGGATTTCTTTTATAAAAATCTTCATCCTGCTTAATCAAATCTGTTACTATAAGCCTATTGATAATACCATCTTTTTTCATTTGTCCTAATTTTTCTTCTGCTGGAGGTGAAAATAAACCATAAAAAACAGCAATATTTACTTCTTTTGCTCCAAGTTCTTTATATTTTTTACAAACATCAATTATACTTCCGCCAGAGTCGATCATATCATCAACAATATAGATAATTTTATCTTCAATTGATAAACCTTCTGGTTTTAAAACTGTAACCTCTTCAATTACATGTGTTAAAGAATTTCTTCTTTTATCAACAACGAGTAACGGAGTCTTAAAAACTTTTGAAAACTTAGCAGCAAATTCTTTACCACCAGCATCAACAGAGCTAAATACCCAATCTTTTTGAACACTATTTCTAAAAAAATCAACAGTTTTTACGAGTGTTCTAAGAATGTATTTTTTTAATAAATTTTCACCACTCAAATTATCATAAGAGGTTTTTGTTGTATCAATACCAATTAATGATTTATGAGAATGTATTTGATAAACTACAAAGTGATCCGCTCCATTAGCAGTTATATTCCTAAAGAATGTTCTTAAATTACAACTTCCTCTACCCTTAGGTCTGTCACTTCTTGCTTGACCAAGATTTAATTCTATAATTGTCACGTGATCTACTTTTGCCTCCAAAAAGGCATCTAAAGTATTATATAAAAGTAACTCTTGATCAGAAAGATTTAAATGTTTTTTGTTTTTATTGTAATCAATAATATCTGTTTCACTAAAAGTATGAAATATATAAGCATCTTTTCTTCTTGCACTGCTAGCTACAGAAATTTCTAAAGCCCCATTTTTATGAGAAAAATAGGAAAGAGAACCAACTAAAAATTCTGCAAGAAAATCTTCTTCTGTTCCTTCATATTCATTCATTAATTTTATTTCTTCATCATTCATGTAAAAAAACTCGGCTACTTCCATTTTATTGCCATCGATTTCTTTTAAGAAATTTTTAGCAAGCCATTTTGCTACTTTTTTCACATATTCTTCTGTACCAGGCAAAGGAAAAAGTCTAATAGAACCTCTATTAAATCTGTAAAAGCTCATGTTTTCTCCTCAAATATTTTTTTATTAGTCTCAGAATAAAATCTGAGATTACAATATTAAACAAATTAAATTTATTAAGATTCTTTATGTTGTAACATTTCTTTTAAAGACAAAACTAAAGAATCTTTCCCTTTCCTTGCTATATTTATCCATTTTATATTAAAAGCACGAGATTTATTTTCTATGGATTTGAATAACTCTTTATAATTTTCAAAACCATTTCTAATAAGTATATAATTATCCTTTTTCTCTTCGTAAATATAAATACCATCTCCAAAGGTAATATTATCTGTATTATTTACATCTTTTTTGAAATACCCAATAAATGTTATTTCTCTAAAAAAAATTTTATCAGTCTCAAAGCGACTTCTTTGATATTCTAAATGGTCATCAAAAACAGTTATTTTTTGAGAAAACAAAGCATTTATATAAAAAATCATATAGCTAAAAGCAAAAATAGATAAAATTGAAATAATTAATAATAAAAAATTGTTATATAGTCTAAAAAGAAAGAAATTTACACAAAATGATAAGAATAACACTATAAGTAAAATGATATATCGTGGATTTTGTTTTATCGTTATTTTATACTGCATTAGAAATTCCTAAATAAATTCTACTATCTATTTTATATATAAAATTTTTAAATTTGTCAAAAAAATACTATAAAAATAATTTAAAAAATACTTTCCAAAAGACTTTTATTTTATTATACTTCCGTAGGATACTACTTTTCATTATATATTTTTACTAATAATTTATTTAATACAAAGTTGTTGTTAGATTAGCAAATAAAATTGTTTAAAATTAGGATTTTTTATGAATTTAAAGTCAAAGTTTATAATATTTTCCATAGCTTTTGCAGTTTCAATTTCTGTAATAGTTGGAA
>MIAN01000146.1 GCA_001829125.1 Spirochaetes bacterium GWB1_27_13
TAATCCGTGTTATAAATTTGGACTTCATTTACTTGACATAAATTAGATTTTTTAATATCATTCAAAATAAAAAAAACAGGGAGGCTATCTTAATGGCTTTAAATGAAGAAATATTGAAAAAAATTGAAGAATGGACAAATCAACCTTATGGTAAAGAATGTATTGATGAAATTAAATCTTTACAAACAAATGAAGATGAATTAAGAGAGCGATTTGCAATGGATTTAGATTTTGGTACTGGTGGAATGAGAGGTATCATTAGAAACGGTACTAATGGAATGAATATTTATGTAATAGCAAAGACAACTCAAGGACTTGCTAATTATATCAAAAAAGTTGGTATTAAAAATCCAAAAGCGTCTATTGCTTATGATTCAAGAAAATTCTCAAAAGAATTTGCCACAGAAGCTGCGATAGTTTTAGCATCTAATGGTATTAAAACATATTTATTTAAAGAATTAAGACCAACACCAGAATTAAGCTTTGCTGTAAGACATTTAGGTTGTACAACAGGTATTGTAGTTACTGCTTCTCATAACCCAAAAGAATACAATGGTTACAAAGTTTATTGGGATGACGGAGCTCAAGTTGTTGCTCCACACGACAAAGGAATAATTGAGGAAGTTAAAAAAGTAAAAAAACTCACAGAAGTTAAAAAAGATGATTTTGACAAACTCATTGAAAACAAGATGATCGAAATTATTGGCGAAGAAATAGACGAAGCTTTTATTAATGAAATACTCAAACTTGCTATAAATAAAGATGCTATTACAAAAAGTAAAGTTAAGATTGTTTTTACTCCATTACATGGTACAGGTGTTACTCTTGTTCCAAAAGCATTAAAAAAACTTGGTTTTAATGATGTTATTTATGTTGACGAGCAAATGGTATCAGACCCTAACTTTTCGACTGTAAAATCTCCAAATCCAGAAGAAAAAGAAACTTTAAATATGGGTATCCAAAAAGCAAAAGAAACAAATGCAGATATACTTATTGCAACAGACCCAGACGCTGACAGAATGGGTATTGTAGCAAAGAATAAAAATGGTGAATATGTTATTTTATCTGGTAATCAAATTGGTTCTATTTTAGAATATTATGTTCTTTCTGCAAAACAAAAAAATAATAGCCTTCCAAAAAATGGTGCTGTTGTTAAGACAATTGTAACAACAAACTTACAAGATGATATTGCAAAATCTTTTGATGTAAAAATCTTTAACATGTTGACAGGTTTTAAATTTATCGGTCAAAAAATGAGAGAATTTGATAATGACAAAAACTACACTTATCTTTTTGGTGGTGAAGAAAGCTATGGTTATTTAACTGGAACACACGCAAGAGATAAAGATGCTATTTGTGCAACTCTTATGATAGCAGAATGCTGTGCTTATTTAAAAAATAATGGTTTAACACTTGTTGATTATCTAGAAGAAATTTTTACAAAATACGGTTACTATGACGAACAAACAATTTCTGAAGGTGTCAAAGGTTTGAAAGGTATAGAAATCATTAAAAAGATAATGGAACACTTTAGAAAAAATAAACTTACTTCTTTAAGTGGGATAAAAGTAGTTAAATCTATTGACTATTTAAACGAAAAAGTACCAGATGCCGAAGGTAGTAACTATATTCTTGCTCCATCTGATGTAATCCAATTTTTTATGGAAGATGGCTCAAAGATAACACTTAGACCATCTGGCACAGAACCAAAGATCAAGTTTTATTTTTCTACAAAAGACAAAAACAAACAAGATGCAGAAAATAAGACTGCTGCTTTTGCAAAAGATTTTATGCCAGCAGTTCATAAAATTATAAAAGAAAATTCTTAATTTTAATTAGAAAAATTTTATTAAGAGATACTAGAACACAGAGAAAAAAGTTTTGGAAAATTTTTTCCATCTTCCTTTGTGTTCTTGGTGTCATTTGTGTTAAGATTAATATTTTCCTTAAATTTTGATAATTCTATAAAATGTGTTTGTATTTGTTCAAATTATTTCATCCAATTTTAAAGCGAGCATAGCAGCACCTCTTGCGTCACTTAAAGCTTCGTGATGATTTAAAGGTACTCCAAAATAGTCACAAAGAGTGGAGAGTTTATGATTTCGTACATTAGGGAGCTTTTTTCTTGAGGCTTTGCATGTACAAAAATGTGGTGGTAGTTTATATTCAATATTGTAATAAGAAAGACAACTTGTTAATACTTTTATATCAAAAGAAGCATTATGTGCTACAATAAACTCTGAATTTTCTATAAATTGACAAATTTCTAACCAAACCTTATCAAAAGTTGGAGATTTTGCAACTGTTTTACTATCTATTCCATGAATTTCATTAGTAAATCTACTTACAAAATAATTTGGAACAGGTTTTATATAACTCGAAAATTCTTTTATTATTTTTTTATCTTTTATAACGACAAGTCCAATTTGGCAAGCACTTGTTGATTCAAAATTTGCTGTCTCAAAATCTATTGCTGTGAAATTTTGCATTTATACTAAATCCTTGAATTTTTTGTTTGCCACAAATTATATTAACAGATGGTAAAAGTCAATATAATTTGTAAGGTTTAATAAAAATATCTTACTGTCATATAAAATAATTTGAAATTCTACTTTACAAAATTAAGAAGTTTTCTTAAACTCAAAATTATATTTTTGGATTTTATACAAACAGTTTATACCAAAAAGTTTTTGAGCTGTCACAAATTTAAAAAGTTAAATATAGTCATTCTATATAGTTATGCGATTTAATCTGTGCCAATCCGTGACAATTTGATTAATCTGTGTTATAAATGCAATGTTGAGGAACAAATTTATGGAAAATGTTGAAAGATTTAGGCATAAAATATCATTTCTTTCTAAAGAGTCAATCAAATGCCCTGTATGTCAAAAAGAATTTTTTCACGAAAATTTAATGTTTGGTGGTGGAAGACTTATAGCTGGCGACATTACAGAGATGCTTCATAGAATTTACAAACCAAGTCAAACTTATGGTAAAATATATCCATTAGTTTATCCAATTTTAGTATGTCCAGATTGTTTTTATGCTAGTATGTCGTCTGACTTTGACAAAGTACCAGAAGACAAAATAGAAATATTAAAAGATTTACGGGATGAAAGAATAGAGTTTGCAAATAAACTCATTGGAGAACCTGCTGATTTTTCGAGATATAGAACGCTAAAGACAGGGGCAGTTAGTTACGTCTTAGCAACAAGATGTTATGATCATTTCACAAAAAAGGCTTTTCCTGTGATAAAACAAGCAATTTGTTCAATTAGAGCCGCATATTTATTTGATGAACTCGAAACTGAAGAGCCAGACAATTATTTTAAATTTGTTGCAGAAACATTCTATAAAAAAGCACTTTTTTTCTACAAACATGCAGTAGACTTAAATCAAAAAAAAGAACAAATAATGGAAAATCTAAAAGTTATGGGTCCAGACATTGATAAGGACTATGGGTATGATGGAGTTACTTATTTAATTGCTGCCCTAACTTATATTTATGGTAGTAAAGAAAATCCAACAGAAAGAAAAAAAGATTTAGAAGAAGCAAGGCTTTATTTTGGTAAACTTTTTGGCATGGGTAAATCAAATGTTAATAAACCAAAAGAAATTCTTGAAAGATCAAAAGATTTTTATGATTTAATTACTAAAGAAATGAAATAAAATATGGAAGAAAAAAATATTAAATTAACTTTGTCTTATGATGGAACGGATTTTACGGGTTTTCAATTTCAAACAAATTCTAGAACAATAGAAGGTGAACTAACTAAGGCAATTTCTGCTATCAATAAAACAGAAACAACCATTTGTTGTGCGGGACGGACTGACTCTGGGGTACACGCAGAAGGACAAGTAGTTAATTTTTTTACGACAAAAAATAATATGGGGGAACGCAACTGGTTTATGGCATTAAATTCGATGTTACCAAAAGACATTAGGATACTAAAATGTGAGTTTATGCCAATCGCATTCCACGCAAGACGAAGTGCCATATATCGAGAATATTGGTATAATATTGTAAATAATGACTCAATTTCTGCCTTACAACAAAGATATTTTTCGCATTTTCCATTTTTTAAGTTGAATGAGCAATTATTGGAAGAATATGGAAGTATTCTTATAGGAGAACACGATTTTTCTGCATTTTGTTGTGCAAATGACGCAAGCGAGTCCAAAAATAGGTATATTCATTCTATAAAGGTAGAAAGACAAGATAATATAATTACAATTAAGATAATTGCCAATGCTTTTTTGCAACACATGATTAGGATAATCGTAGGGACAATGCTAAAACTTCATAAAGAAAACGAACCAAAAGAAGAAATGCAAAAAATTTTATTGTCTTGCGATAGAAATATGGCAGGATCTACTTATTACCCAAAAGGACTTACCTTTAAAAAAGTGTACTACGATGAGTCTATCTTAAAAAAACATTACAATGTCCCAAGACGGACTTTTTTGGAAGAATGATTTTATAAAAATTTCACTATATATTGATATTAATATAAATTTATATAATCTTTTATTAATATGTGTGCCAACTATTAACCATTTTTAACGATATATATTAATTTTCTTAACAAATTACACGAAAAATTAGCAAAAATTTTAATATAAAGATATAAATATTTACACGGTCTATTCGTGTACTTATGGTTTTATAATCTTAGCTATCGCTAAAACCAGTTAATAGTTAGTATAAAATTAAAACATTTGATTCTTCATTCAAATTATATGTAATTTTTTTTATATTCTACTTTAAACACTTTATTAGTATACTAGTTACTTTTTACAAGCATTTAAGGTAGATAAAATTTTAAAAATCACACATTTATAGTGTCTAATGGCTTACCAGTCATCTGCTACTTTAAAAGAATAATATGCAATCGACCAGTCAGAGTAATACCAAATTCCTTCAACTTGTTCACTTGCTCTTATCCTTACATAGTAAAATGTAGTACCATCTTTTTTTAATATACTTTTATAGGAATCATAATCTATGTTATAAATAATATTATTTATATCTGTATAGCTAATATTATTTATTTGTATATCTATTTTACCAGAATCAAAATCTGATGAAACTTGCAAATCAAATCTTGGTGAGTTTTGTAATTTGTTTTCATCTCCATCAAATGGATTTATATAAACTCTAAATTGTTTATTAGTATCATCTTGGTATATACCAGAAACTAATGGAGTTATAACAACTGTTTTAAATTCATCAGATGAGACATCAGCACTTCCTAATTTATATCCCCATTTATCTGGTTCTGTTTTAAGTCTACATCGCCAGTAATATGATTTATCTGGAGCTAAAGAAAATTCACTTCTATATTTTAAACGAGGATTTGCATTGTAAGTTTTTGTGTAATCGGCAGAGACATCAATTGTTTTAGTTGTTGCATCCAAAAATTTTGTGTCTTGGGAAATTTGTAAAACATAACCGTCATTATTTTGAATATTTTCCCATTCAAAATCAGGCTTGTAATAATATAGTTTTTTTATATTTCCGACAGATGATGATGGATAGACAAGATTAAAATTTCTTATCTTAAATTTAGATGTTTTAGAATGATCATTATAATAAAAACCATTCCATTTTATTTGATATTTCCAGTAGTAGTATTTTTCGATACGATTTGCCTTTTCAAAAGTTGTTTTTGCAATTGATCCCTGAAATGAAGTTACTTCCCATGTTTCAAGATTAGTTGTAAAATTTTCATCTTCGGCAAAGTATATTTTATAACCATCAACTTTTTTCTTATTATAGCCAAAAAGAATATTTGGTTTTAATACAGTATAAGAAGTGTCATTTGGTGGCACTACAATATCAGCAAAGTTATTTAAATTAATATAGTTAGTTGATTTTTCATCAAAAGGATTTTCTAGTTCTCTTGGTGTTGTACAACTAAAAAGTAATGCAAGTATAAAAATTATTACAAAAATTTTATAGAAATTCATATATTCCCTCCACAAATTAAAATTTGATACTAATGCCAAAGTTAAATTTACTTTTAAAATCATAATCAAGGATAAAACCTAATTTTTGATAAAATTTCAATTTTTTTCCTTCATTCATTAACTTGGCTTTGTTTGTATTAATAATGGCGAGTTGGACAGATAAACCTATTATGCCAGTTATTAGAGATACTCCCCCTAAAGAAAAGAAGGCAATAAACATTCCCATATCTAAGTTCATACTATCAATATATCCAAGATATTGTGTTCTATAATTTGCAGCATCACCTTTAGTTTTAGCAAGTTTATACAAATCATAACTTTTTTCAGAATTTGTTTGATTATCAAAATAGAGGTATGTAAATACTCCACCTGTAATACCAGAAGCTAAAAATATTCCTCCAAAAACAGTTGGAAATATGGCTAAAGGATTTTTCTTTTTGACCTCAATCATACTTTTATCTGCTTTAATTAAAAATTGAGAATATTCTTTTATGATTTGTTGATAATCTTCTTTATCTATATATTTTTTTTCTAAGTCATCAAGTCTCTTTTTAGCAAGTTTAAAATCGCCTTTTAATGATGAGATGTTTTTGATTTCTGTAATTTTTTCGTTAAAATAATCAGCATTATACACATTCATAATAGCATAAGCTAGGTCTGTAATTTTTTCAATAGTTTTTCCTTCGTTAAAGGCTATATCGTAATCCGTTTGAGATACGGCAGTTGTTTTTGAGTTGAACGATGAACCACCTTTTGATAAATCTATGTTTATGTTGAAATTGGCATCCAATTTTTCTAAATCAATAGTTAAAACATACAAAAACGGTGCAATTTGTTGAATTTCTTGAACTGTAATATTTTCAGTTTTACTCAATGCCAAAGCAATCTTTTTGTCTTTTTCTGGGTCAAAAATTAACGCTTTTTTAGTTTTTAGGATTTCTTGAGTTATTTGGTTAAATAAATCGTTACTTATCCCACTACTTATTCCTTTTTTTTCATTTTTTATTATTTTTAACCAGTATATTCCAAAAAACTCATATAATATTGATTTTGCGTTATACTCAATATCTGAAACATGGTCTCTATCTTCATAAAAATAGATATAAAATATTTTTTCTGTATCTAACAGTTTTCCATCCTTATCTGTTTTAGAAAGGACAAATTTTAAACTATCACTTTCAAGAGAAATTTTTGTATCAATAATAAAATTTGCATTTTCTTTTTTATCTATCAACTTAAAAGAATCATCAAGTTTTTCAATATAATTAAAATGTGTTGTCAAATAGTTTTGATATTTATTTTTGAATGTATTAACATCTCCATAAAGTTTATTTATATTTTCAAAAGTTGGTGATTCAACAAAAATCTTGTCAATAAAAACAGTTTTTTCTCCTTCTGCAAAAATAAAGTTGGATAAAACAAATGATAAGAATAGAATAAAAATAAATTTGTTCATCAAATACCTCAATTAAATTAAAATTTATAAAATTTAGAATAAAATTATTCTAAAAATTAATCTTTATCTGTAAAAATATATAATCCATAATTTTCAAATGCTAAAAAGCAATTATGATCAGAAACAAAAACCGCAGATGGTCGATCGTATTTTGGGAGTCCTAAGTTATCAAAGTTTTTTGTAATTTTTACATTATTTGGGTCTCTTATATCAATAATTTTAAAATATCGACCAATAGAATCAGCTATATAAACATAATTACCATAAGTATCTTTAATTAAATATTCCATCAAAGGTAAATATTTTTTTACTGGTTTTGTTGGAACTGTAATATCAATTGATTGTAATTGGGATTGATCTGTTACAAATATGAAGTTGTCTTTAGCAAATAAATCCATTATGCCTATATCAGCTCCTATTTGCGTTATTTTATTATTTTTATAAACTGAAATATTTTTTTGATCAGCAGAATATAAAGAATCCCTGTATTTATAAAATGGTAATTTTCCACTAAAAAATATTTCAATGTTTGCAGTTGTTGGTTTTGTTGTATCAAATTTATAAAATACATCATTATTGTAGATCAAAAATTCTCCATTTATATTAATTATTTTAAAATAAGTAGCACCTTCAATAGTCCTAATTATTTTAGGATTTGTTTTGTCTAATACATCTATAATATCAATTGCATATTTATTTGTATCAAATATCGAGGCTCCATTTATATTTCGAGAAATAAGACATATGTTATTTTTAACAGTAATACCATAACTTGGATAACCATTGATTTTAATTTTTGAAACTTCTTTTGGATTTTTAATATCTATAATATCAACGATTTGTAATCCATCGTAATCTGCAATGTAAAGATATTGAGCATCTGCAAACAAACCTCTTATGTAATTATTAAAAAGTTGTGCCCCCACAGTTTTTAAATTTGCTACATTTTGATTCCCAAAAAATTCAAATTTATATTCTTTAAAATAATTATCATCAATAGATGTAACTTTTATTTTTAATAAATGATTACCAACGTTAATTTTTATTTCAGACGAAGGAATACCACTTTGTAATAATAAATAATTTCCATCATCTAAAGAATATTCAACTTTTTTTGCGTCTTGTTCTTTTGTTGCTGTTATTGTAATAAAGTCAGTTGACAAATCACCATAATAATTTAGATTATTTTTATTAAAGAAATTTGCTAATTTTAAATTAGAAATTTCTATATCAGACAAATAATAGTTAGTATAATTAATATTTACCACATATGTTTTAGTTGATTTATTTTCTGCTGTTACTTTTATTTCTAATTTATTTAAACCACTGTCAACAGTGAGGTCTTTTGTAACTTCACTTTTAAGTATTGTCCATGTATTTCCATTCAATCTAAATTCAAAATATGATTTTTGATCTTCTGTTTTTGCTTGAAATGAAACTGTATTCATTGTACATTGTATAGAATATTCTAAAATATCTTTATTAAAATCTGGATTTAAATAGAATGTTCCTGATGATAAACTTATCATAGAAAGATAATTGTTATTGCTTAGAATGCTATTATTGTTTTCAGGAGTTGGCGTACCTGTATTACAAGAAATAATAAAAAATAAAATTAAGTACAAAAAAACATTTTTTTTTCTAAGAAGATAATAAACCATAAAATTTCACCCTTAAAAAAATTTGATAAATAATTATTTTTTGTATTATAATTTATAAAAAAAAAATTGTCAAAATAGAAAATAAAATTTATAATTAATTAAGATAATTGTAAATTATTAGATAAATATTCTAAAAATAAAGGGAAATTTAGATGAAGAGGTATATTTTTATTATTTTATATGTTTTTTTTACTTTTTTTATATTTTCAAGTGATTCTAAATCTGACTGGCTTAAAGTAAACAAATTTAGATGGAGCGATGAACATTTTGAATATTTTGTTGGACAAAGTGATTTTAATAAAGATGAGACTGCTGCTCAAAATACTGCAATTTTAAATGCAAAAAACCTTCTATCTGAAGAAATCTTAACTTTTATAAAGTCTGAGTTTATAGAATCCTTAGATACTAAAACAATTAAAACTAATAAAGAATTTATGAAAGAATTTATAGAAGAAAAAAATGGCGTGGTAAATGAAGAGTATTTATCTTCAAAAACAGAAGAAATAAAAAAAGAATATATAGAAAAAATTAGCAAAACTATTGAGTCAAAAACTGTTGCAATGTTTGAAGGAATAAAGGTGATTCCTTTAAAACTTGAAGATAAAGGTTTTGGAAAAAACAAACAATTTAAATACAAAGCATTAATTAAGCTAACAAAAGATGAATATAAAGATGTTCTTAGTAAACCAAAAAAGGAAGAAAGTTTAAAATTAAAAGAAATTCAAAAAATTATAGACGAATCAAAAAACCTATTTAATAATGCCAAAATTCCTGAATCAATTAGTAATTTGGAAACAAGTTTTAAAAAAATCAATGATTTAGTTTTTTTTACAGAAGAAAGAACAACTGTTGTAAATTCAATGTATGATTTGAGTTTTTTAATTCTAAATAGTTTAATTATTGAAACTAAACTTTTACCTATTGAAAATAACACTAAAGGAGTTTTTAGAAAGTCAGAACAAATTACATTTAAAAGTAACGGTAAACCAATCAAAGGCTTAAAAGTCGATATTACTGAAAATAAAAATTTTGTAAAATCCGATTTTAATAAATATACAACAGAAGAAGGCGTTGTTTTACTTGATATTACTCAATGTTTAAAATATGGTAGTTTTTCAATATTTCTTGGGATTGATTCAATTATAGAAATTTTTAGGACTAAAGGAGTCTCTGTTAATCTTGAAGGACAATCTACTGGTGAGAAAAATTTTTCTGTAACAATAGAACATTCTATATTAGAAGATACACAAAAGACCCAACTTAAAAATAATTATTTTGATCAACAAATTAGTGGCTTTTTGATTGAAAAAAACATTAAAACTTCTGATTTAGACTCAAATAACAAAGATATTCAGAATATTCTCTCAAATAATAACAAATCAAAAGATTTTTATCAAAATATAGGAATGTTTGCAGGTTCAAGATATGTTATAACAGGAAGTGCAACTTGTGAAATACTAAATGAAGGTGATGGACTCTTTTCTGGAAAATCTAAAATATTCCTTATAATTTTTGATAGTTTTGAAAATAAACAAATAGCAAATACTAAATTTGAATTAACAAAAAAAATTCTTGGTAAGTCAAAAGAATCAATTGCTGAGGGGGCTTTTAAAGAATTAAGAGGACAAGTCATTAGATTTATCGATAAAGAAATTTTAACAAAAATACAATAATTTTTGATACAAAGAAAATGCAATTAAAATGAGTAATTTATTAAAATATTATTAATTTTTATATTTAATAAAGTTTTGTAATATATATATTTTAGTTAAAATAAATTTATCTTTAGTAATAATCATTCTACCTATTGACATTAATAGAAATTAATATTATCTTTTTGTAAAATTATAGTTTTATGAGAATATTTAAATTAAATAGAAAAACTTTTAATTTATTTCTATTATCGATATTCTTGATAACAAAGGAAGTTTATTATGATTATTTTAAAGGCATTTGAGAGATTAGAAAAATCTTTAGATGTAATTCCAAAAGAAATTCTTAAAAAATTAAGAATTAATAATTATAAACAAATGATTATTGAAAATGATGTAAAGAATACAAAAAACTTATTTACTATATTTTGTTCTATCTTTCAATTTATAGCAAAAGAAGAAAATCTTAAAATAGAAGATGATATTTTAATTGATTATACAACTCTAAGTATTGCTGATTATTTTAGCAGGGTGTTTTATGATGGAGTTTTTGATCATAAAGAAATGTTTAAGTTACCTTGTGCGAATTTATGTTATAAAGAGTATATTTTACATGCAGGAAAATTAAAAATAAATATAAATCCTGCGGTTGCAAAAACTGAGGCTTATTACTATACTCAAAATGTTTTAAATATAGGTGGAATAGAAATAGGAATTGCCAGAGAGATGGAGAAAAATTGGACAAATTTTACAGATGGTTTTGCTACATCTATTTATAATATAGAATATTTTGTTTCAAAATATGTAAAAAATGATTTTTGGATTGATTTTTTCTATTTTTACCTACTTTGGAGGCAGATACTAGATGATTCCAATGATTTTGCTGAAGATTATTCTAATAATGAGTTAAAATCATTTGGAATTTTTGCACTTTTAAAAAAATTTAGTTATTTAAATTATGTTAATTTAAAAAATCCAATAATTAGTATAAAATTTAAACTTTATGTTTTAAATAATTATAAAGAAATTTATGCAGACCTTATTAAAAGATTTGAAGAAGAACTTGCAAAAAAAATAAAAGTTGCTGATTTTTATAAAACGATAGAAAAAATTGAAGCATTTTTACCTTGTTAATTAATATCTTATGCCAACCATTAACTATTTTTAGCGATATTTATTAAAATTTTCTTAACACAAAGTTCATAAGAATAAAATAAAATTTCAATAAAAAATTATTTATTAAAATTTTTAATCAGATTTTTTTTCTTATCGCATTTTTTTTATGATCTTAATGATTTTAACTAATCTGAGTTATCGCTAAAATCAATTAATAATTTAGTATAATAAATTAAAATTTGGATTAGTTTTAAAAAAAGGAAGCCTTTTAGTCTATCTTTACGCAGGGTGATAAGAACTAAAA
>MIAN01000147.1 GCA_001829125.1 Spirochaetes bacterium GWB1_27_13
AAATTAAAAGAACTTTATAATGCTAAAGATATAACTAAATTTAGCTTTTATGATGAATATTTTTTTCCACAAAACCAAAATTCTTTTTGGAATGATGGAAAATATACTTTAAGACTTAGAAATCAAAATAACACAAAAAAAATGTATTTTACAAAATACGAAAAAATACAAGCCAATGGAATAACTTTAATTAAAAATATTTATACAGAAAAAAAAGAAGTCTTAAAAAATGAACTAAATGTTATAAATGACTTTGTGGAAGCTTTAGATTTACAAAAAATTGCAACTATTAATAGAATAAGTGGCTATGTTTTTCAAATAAATTTTACTAAAAAAATAGATATAAATATTACTTTAGAATATATCGAAAACTATGGTTTTTCATCAGAGATAGAAATTAAAAATCTGGATGAAATAACTTTAGATTTTGTAGAACAATTAAATACTTTTTGTAAAATTTTAAACGCTACATTGTTAGATACTTGTTTACTTGTGGAATATCTAAAAAACAAAAAAACTTAAATTTTTTATTCTAAGAGGTATATTTTATGCTTTATAATTTGAAATTATTATTGTCAGGTGTAAAAACTATTAATAATACTTTTAAAACTCGTTGGCAAAATTTATTTAATATAGTTGAGAATAAATATGACATTCCTTATTTGATATTTTTAGGTGATCTTTTAGCAATAATTGATAATGATCCTTCGCCAGAGTTTATAAGTCAATGTTATTCTGATGTTGATATGTTTGGCGGTAGAGAGCAAAATTGGATTCTAAAAACTAAAAATATAACTTTATATCGTTCTATAAACCAAGAGATAAATGATAGTTGGCAACATGTTGATGTTTCTGAGGATATACTTGACATAAAAGGTTTACCAGATGATATTTATATAGACTGGGATGGAGATTTTTCAACTCTTGGCGGTGGTTTTGAAATAAAAATTGGTAACATTGATGATAAAAAAATAGACTCTATATTAGAACTTGCATCTTTTTTATTTAATAAGGTAGAAAGTACTAAAAAAAAATCTAATAACATAGAAAAATTAAAAGTTGATTTGAAAAGAGAATATAAATTTGACAATACAAAAAAACTATCAAAATCAAATGAAGATTTGCAACAATTATTATCTCTATTAAATGATAAAGATTATGATGTTGCACTTGGTGCATTAGAACGGATCAAAACTGTAAAAATCACAGAAGGTAACTTTGAAATAATAAAAATTGGTTTTTTTGATGCTTTTGATAATGCCACAATGCCAGTAAGAAAAGCACTTGCTGAGCATCTTGGTTTTTTAAGAAATAATAAATTTTGTGATGTATTGTTAAAGGCTTTAGATGATAAAGATAGCATGGTTTTAGAATGTGTTTTACATTCACTTGGATACATAGGAGATACATCTGTACTTCCAAATGTATTAGAAAAATTAAAACATAATTTTTTTGAAATAAGATGGGCAGCTGTGTCCTCATTGAGTCATCTGATAACTTCAGAAAATAAAGAGATAATTTTTACTAACATCATTAATATGCTTGATGATGACAATCATAATGTAAGAAGTGCAGCAATTTGTGTAATCAATAACAATTTAGGTAATAAATTTAACAATAAAATATTAATAGAAGCACTCAGCAGAAGACTCAAAGATAATAATGAATATATAAAACGAACAGCATGTTTTATACTTGGAGAATTATCCGACCCTTTAGCAATTGATTACCTTAAAGAATTTCTTAATGATTATAATAAGAAGGAAATAGAAGAAGAAGCAAAAAAATCTTTAAAAAAATTAGAAAAACATAAGAATAATCCTGATACAAAAGAAAAAAATCCTAAATCAAAGGAATTATAAGAAGTAATAACTATTTTGGTTAAAAATCAAAATAAAAACTCTCACAAAGGCATAATATTGTCTACTTTGCCTTTATGAGAAATCTACTGAACTATTGATAAAATTAGATTAGCCTTGTTTGGATAGAATAAATTATGTGGCTAAATATTTAATCAAAATTCAAATATTAATAATTAGTCTCTTTAATTTCAAAGTATTTTTTTGGATGCTCACATGCTGGGCATTTTTCTGGTGGTTCTTTAGATTCGATAACATAACCACAGTTTCTACATTTCCATTTAACTGATAATTCTTTTTTGAACACTTGATTTTTTTCAATATTTTCTAAAAGTTTTAAATATCTTTGTTCGTGAGCTTTTTCTGCAATAGAAATATTTCTAAAAGCAATTGCAACTTCTTTATACCCTTCTTTTTCTGCAATATCAGCAAATTCTGGATAAAGAGTGGTATATTCAAAATTTTCACCATGAGCTGATGCTTTTAAATTTTCGGCTGTTGTTCCAATAACTCCAGCAGGAAAGCTTGCTGTAATTTCTACTTCTCCACCTTCTAAAAATTTAAAAAATCTCTTTGCATGTTCTTTTTCATTCTCAGCGGTTTCTAAAAATATTGCAGAAATTTGTTCGTATCCTTCATCTCTAGCTTTTGAAGCGAAATAAGTATATCTATTTCTTGCTTGAGATTCCCCTGCGAATGCTTTTAATAAGTTTTTTTCTGTTTCTGAACCTTTAATACTTTTCATATTTTAAATCCTCCTTAAAAAAATTTTTAGTTTGTCAGAAATTACAAAATTTAATTACTTTAATATCAAGTAATTATCTAATTTCAATCTGTGTAATACCTGATAATCTGATTAATCTTTTATATTATAGTAATTAATTTTTTATTTGTCAATAGAATAGAATGATTTTAAAGTAAAAATTATTCTATTTTACAATATTAAAATCTTTAAGAAAATATACCAAAGATTCATTAATATCTTTATTGACTCTTACAGAAATTTGGTTTCCTATTTGAGAATTTTGAACATTTATTATTGCATTTTCATCAAGTTTAAATTTTTTTCTACCATAGTTGTATAATGCCAAATTATCAATAAATTTAATTTCAAAAGAGGAATACTCATCACTTACTATTTTCATCTCTTTGTTTTTTTCATTATAAGTAAATTCATATTTGATTTGAGGAACATTGTAAGGTTTATTTGATTCTGCACCATCAATATCAACAGTAAAAACAAGATTGGTAAAATTTTGTGTTTTATCAGTAACTTCTATACTATAATCGCCTGTTAATATAGATTTTCCATTATCATATTCTAAAAAAGAATAACCGTAATAAGTTTTGTCTTGCCATTCAACAGTAGATAGTAAATTGGCAGGAATTTCCCAACTATATTCTGTGTCTATATGAGTGATTTTTATGGTGTCAATATCTTCCATTCCATTTTCATCATTTAATATAAAATAAATAGATAAAAAAATACTATCAGAAGGCATTCTTAAACTTCCACTCTGATATATTAAAACATTGTATATTGGAAATGAAACAGTAGGGGCTTCATTGCCACACGATATTAAAAATATTAGAAAAATAAATATAAATAATCTTTTCATAAGAAATATATCCAATACTAAAAGACCTGTCATGTTTTAAAAACCTGGCAGGTCTTAAAAATTTACCGTTTTAGCATATCAAGATATGCTTGTAAATCATCTGGCAGTCTTCCATCATCACCTGCATATTTATGAAATCTTACTTCCAGACTCTTAAGTTCTCTTGCCTTTATATTTTTATATTTGTTATCAAGTTCTTCAAATAATGGTAACATTGAAAGTCTGTCTCTAATTTCTTTAGGAAAAGGAATATGTCTATAAAAAATACTTCTTACAACTTTATTACATTTAGGAAGCCCTTCTTTTTCATAAGAAACCCAGAGATTATAGTCATTTGCAAACCTATCTCTATCAATTTTAATTTTATTAAATAATTGTTTTATTTCTTCTTTTGCTTCCATAGAAAGATCACTCATTTTTGGGAAATATTGAGTATAATCATAATATGATCCAACAAATCCGCCTTCAACAGGGTCCATCCAGTTTGCACCTACTATTAACTTATTGAGTTCCCATCTAAAATAAGCAAATGCTAAAATTAAACTTTTATTCAGATCAGCATTAAAGAAAACAGGAACAAGAAATCTGCCTCTTGATGAACGAATATTATTCACAATTTCTTGCCAAAGTTGAACTCTTATCCCAGAATTTGGAGCTAAAACTAAATAAGGCTTAACTTCTTTTTTAATTAACTCACTTTTACCTGGTATTTTCCATGTTAATTCTCTAAAAAATAAACTATGATCTACCGCAGTAATTCTTTTAATAAAAGCTTCTACTTTTTTAGGTGTATTTAATATATTATTTAGTGGACCTTTAAAAGATTGTTCATTTAGATAAGGTATGTAGGCTCTTGGATTATCAGATGTAATTCTCATGCCTTCTCTTATCATATTATTTAATTCAAAAAACACTTTACCTTTTGGTGAATCTTCCAAATTACCATCAGAACTTGTGCCCATTCTCTTTATAAGTTTGTTAAAATCTTCACCTGTTGCAGAAAGTCCTGGCTGTTCTTCTTCATTATAAATTAATAAGAAATAATCATATAAACTTATTATTGGATATTCTGTATCCTGTTTTTGAATAAAAAACTGTAACGAATTAGTTAAAAATTCAAGTTGCTCTTCTGTTAAAAATTTTTCATCAATAAAACCAAAGGCTAAAAATAATCTTACAGGAAGAGGTGCATCAATTGGATTTTTTATAGTTATTAAAAATAGATCAAAGTATAAATCAATAAAATCTTGTTGCATTCTTTTAATAATAATTCTTGAGTCTTTATCAGAAGGGTCTTGAAAATTGATTTTTTTCATATCATTAACATTTTTGAGTATTTCTTCCCTTTTTTGACCAGCAAAAGTTGTATATTCTAAAATTATTTTTGTAGAATCAGCAAATTGTTTTTTATATTTACCATCAGAGCCAGACTTTTGTGTAACCTTTTCCCCTGAAATTTCTTTACTAAGAATGTCATATTTTTGAAAAAGATCAGTATGCTCAGTACCGTTTAATTGTTTATTTAAATGATCCAAATTTCTACATACAATAGCAATTGATTTAGTTAATATAGTTCCATTAGGATCAATTTTAATTTTATCTGCCATTGTAACAATTTTTGTAAAAGGCGAATATTCATCATAAAAAAGATAATTTAATTTTGAGTCTATTTTTGAAACAAATTTCTCCATCTCGTTATTTAATGAATTAAGTTGAGATGATAAATCATCATATAAATATAAAAATACGTTAAATTGCGATGTAATAATAGATATAAAAGAATCTGGTTTTGTTTTTAAGAGATTATGATAAAATTCAAGTTTTTTTCCGTTAAATTTAATAGATGGATCATAACCTGGTTCACCATAAGATTTACTCAATATAGTTGAAAAATCAGTTGTCAAAAAAGATGTGTCGATTTTTGGTGGAAAAACACCACCATTAGTAAGAAATTTTTTATGATTTTTATCATCTTTATTTTTTTCAATAAATGATTGGACTAATCCAAAGTTATCAATAGTTTTTTCTATTTCGTAAATAAAACTTACATATTTTTTTAAATTCGCTATTATTCTTATTGCAAAATCTTTCATAGTAAGTAAAATGTTCATTGCAATTGGTGTATTAGATTTAAAAAAACCTAAAAAATCATTACCTGAAACCATATATTTGGTTATCAAACAGTCAGACATTGTAACATAAGAGTTTTGATGCTCTGATGAGTTTACTAAATTTTCAACACCAAATATTGAAGGTCCTGTAATAATACCAATTCTTTTACTTTTTGAGACAATTTCTTTTTCTTGAAAACCTTTTATATTTTCTCCACATCTTCTTATCTCTATTGTACCCTCATTTAAGAAATTTAATTCTCTTTGAGAGCTTCCTTGCAATATGATGAGCGTACCTTTTGGATAACTTTTTTTCTGTGAACTATAATTTATCTTTTGATCCAAAGTAAATCCTCTATTTTTTATATAGAATATTAATTATATTATCGTATATTATTATATAAAGAATAATTTTTTTTTGCAATATATATATTTAAAAAGTTTTAAATGGTAATAATTTTTTTTCTATTATAATATGCTAAAATGTTTTATATTTATTATATACTTAAACGCTTTTAAAAGGTCAATAAATAATAAAATTGACATTGCTTGTTATTTATTTGATACAGACGAAATTAATAGAAATAAGCGTTTAAGGTATATATTGACAATTTAGACAATTGACAGTATAGGAGAATTACAATTTGAAAATAGAAGTTAAAACATATTCTTAAAAAGAAATTGATTACCTTTTTTGTGATAAATTATTTTTTATTATAGTAAGTAAAATTAAGAAATTAAGAATAAAAGTTATACTATTAAAAAGTATTATAGGAAATGAATTGATTAGTATTCCATAAATAAGCCAAAGAATAATGCCAGAACAAAAAATTATATACATAAGTAAAGAAACATCTTTTGCTGATTTATCTTTTAATATTTTAATCAATTGTGGTAGAAAAGCAGTAGTTGTCAAGCAACCCGCAATTATACCGACTATTTCGGAGAAATTCATAAAAGCTCCAAAGAGTTATTTAAAAACGTTATAAAAGAATAAATAAAAAATTAGTGTATAAATAAATGCAAAAACAATACCACCAAGAACTTCTGATAGTTTGTGAGCTACATTTTTTGGAAATTTTATTTTATCTTTTAAATCTGGATTTGTTTTAGTAACTTCTTTTAATATATCATTTATGTTATCTATTGTACCTCTAAGCCTTACTGCATCCATTATTATTATAGCAGCAACAATAATAGATAAAACAAATAAAGGATGAGAAAAACCGTAATTTTTATCAAAAGCAATTCCAAATGTAAAAGAAATCGCAAAAACAGTATGACTTGATGGCATTCCACCATAATTAGCCATATTTTTAAAATTTAATTTTCTTTGTTTTATAGAATTTATGATACCTTTTAAAATCATAGAAGAAATATGTGCAGAACATACTAAAATTAAAATTCTATTGAGAAAAGAATTTGGAAACATTGTTTTAAATTGATCAACAAGCATAAAAAAATTTGAACTTATATCCATCTCTAATAACCTTCTTAAAATTAATCTTTAATGTGCGAAAGAATTATATATAATTACTTATAACAAAAATGAATATAATTGTCAAATAATTAAAATGTTGAATGCAAATTTATTTTGTAACTAAAACTAAGATTTTTATTGACAAATCTCTGTTTAAAAAATATAATTAACTCAAAAAGCGATATTTATGAGCATAAAATTTAAAACATTACTTTTTATATCTTTAATATTAATACTTCCTATAACGATACTTGGTTTATTTTCATATATAGAAGCAAAGAATGGGCTTGAGTATTTAGCTCAAAATCAAATGCAAATTCTTGCTCAAAATCAGGTAACAACAATTCGTTCTAAGTTAGAATTTATAATTCGTTCTAACCCAGATATTTTAAATACTGAAGATGTGTTAGCCTCATTAATAGAAGATGATTTATATAAAATTAAACTTTCACAACATAGTTATATTTTTATAATAAATAAAGAAGGAAGAATTCTTCTTCATCCAAGAAGAGAAAAGAAATTTCTTAGAGAAAACTTTTTAGAATCAAAATATCAGAGTGTTGTAAATGTTGCTAAAAGAATGATAACCGAAAATGAAGGATTTGATAACTTTGTAAATGAAGATGGTTTTATGTATTTGTATTTCGTTAAGTATAATCAAGGAGAAGTTATATCTGGCTCGTCAAAAATAGAACCAAAATATACATTAGATTGGACAATAGCAGTTGTAATGTCTCAAAAAGATGTTCTTATTGCAGCAAGAAAAATACAAATAATATTTTTTATAGTTTCTTTGATTAGTCTTATTGTTACGATTATACTTGGCTATACTCTAATAAATTTTGTATTAATAAAGAATATAAACAAGTTAGTAATTGCAACAAGACGAATTTCTGAGAATGATGAGTCATTCCACCTAAATATAAAATCAAAAGATGAAATTGGCTATCTTGGTAAGTCATTTAATGAAATGGTGATAGAATTAAAAACTGCAA
The DNA here is from genome assembly GCA_001829125.1 of Spirochaetes bacterium GWB1_27_13. Taxonomy (GTDB): domain Bacteria; phylum Spirochaetota; class GWE2-31-10; order GWE2-31-10; family MWDO01; genus GWC1-27-15. Next base: position 8,065 of record MIAN01000147.1, read on the forward strand.
GAGATAAACTTGTTAGGCAAGAAATATTGAAGCAAGAATTAGAACTTGCTGCAAAAATTCAGACTTATTTGCTTCCAAAAAGAATGGAGTCAAAAAATTATGATATTTCTGCAAAAATGTTACCATCTGATCAGGTTGGAGGCGATTACTACGACTTTTTAAATATAACAGATCAAAGGATATGGCTTGGTATTGGCGATGTTTCTGGGCATGGTTTAAAATCAGGGCTTATTATGATGATGGCTCAGACTGCTTTTAATACGATTTTACTTTCAAACCCTGATATTTCATCTTATGATTTAATTGTGCAGGTAAATAGAGTTTTGTATCATAATGTTCATGATAGAATGGGTGAAGATAATTTTATGACTCTATCATTTTTGAGTGCAGATAATTATGGTAATGTAATACATGCAGGGGCACACCTTGACATAATGATTTATAGAAATAGAACCGAAAAAATAGAAAAAATAAAAACTTCTGGCGTATGGCTTGGGATTATACCAGAACTTGGGGATAAAGTTTTTCAAAATCAATTTTTTCTGGAAAAAAATGATGTTATGATTTTATATACTGATGGTATAATAGAGGCTATGGATAGTAAAAGAAATCTCTATGAACCGGAGAGACTTGAAGACTTATTTCAAAAAGTTGGAAAATTAAGTTCAAATGAAATAAGAGATGTAATATTAAATGATGTTTTGGAATATCTTGATATTCAACTTGATGATATTTCAATTGTTGTTGTAAAAAAGAAATAAATTTATGAGGTAATTTTGAAAGCAAACGATATTATTTTGGCAAAAATACAAAGTCTTAACCACAATGGAGAAGGTGTCTTTAAAACTAAAGACATAACAATATTTGTTCCTCGTGGAGTACCTGGCGATACTTTAAAAGTAAAAGTAAAAAAACTTAGAAAAAACTATGGAAGTGGTGAAATTATAGCAATAGTTAAACCATCTCCTTTAAGAGTCAATCCTGAGTGTAAAGCATTTGAGAATGGTTGTGGTGGTTGTCAATGGCTTCATATTGATTATAAGACCCAACTTTTATGGAAAGCACGAATTGTTAATAAAATACTTGGCGTTGCATTAAATGAAAATATTAAAGTATTGCCATGTCTTGGTATGAAAGAACCCTATCATTATAGAAATAAACTTTCTTTAAATAGAGAGGATTCTAAAAATAGTAAAAAACTTGGTTTAATGAAAGAAAATTCTTTAGAAATAGTAGAATTTGATTATTGCAAGCAAGAGTTAGAATCTAATCAAAAAGCTTATGAAATCATAAGAAAACAACGAATTCCTTTCTCTATTACTCAAATTCATGTTAGGAGCAATCAAAAAGGAGAAACAGGAATTTATTTTTATGCTCCAACAAATACAAAAACAATTTCTAATTTTTCTAAAGAATTATTACAGAAAATAAAAGACTTAAAAGGGGTTGGTTTAAGCACCCATAATGATTATTATCATTTGGTTGGAGAAAAGGTTATTAAGGAAGATATTGGAGACTTAAATTATTTAATACCAATTAATGGATTTTTTCAGACAAACTATACACAGGCTCAGCAATTACAAGAAATAGTCTTTGATTTACTGAAACCAACCAAAAAAGATAAAATTCTCGATTTATACTGCGGTGCTGGCTTTTTTTCGCTTTTTTTAGCAAAAGAAGTTGAATCTGTTTATGGTATTGAGAATAATAGTTCATCAATTGAGAGTGCTATTCGTAATGCAAAAATTAATAATATTACTAATGCTAATTTTGTTTGTGCAGATGTGAAAGAAGAAATTGTTTCGTTTAGAAAAAAATCTATTGATTGTATAATTTTGGACCCACCACGAGTAGGTTCTGAAATAGAAGTTTTAGATGAAATTGTGAAAATGAAACCCAAAAAAATTATATATATATCTTGTTCTCCTCAAAGTCTTGCAAGAGACCTAAAATCTCTTAGTCATCTTTATAAAATAACATTTTGTAAACCAGTTGATATGTTTCCTCATACATATCACATAGAAGTTGTTGTAAAATTAGAACTTAATGCTTCGGATTCTCATAAAAAAATGGAAGTAAAAAAGGCAGAGGTGAAAAAGACTCCTATAATTATTAAGAAGAATTTTGATTTAAAAAAAGTAAAAAATATAAAACCAAAAGAAAATAAAAAAATTATTCTAAAAAAATCTAAAAATAAAGAAAAGACATAGATTAAAATTTTATTGATAAGATAAGAAATTAGTACTCTTTCTCAAAAAGTATTCCTCATTTATTGGGATAGTTTAAGGTCTAAGATAAGGAGTCCAATAATTCTTTTCTATCGTTAACATCGGATTTTTTGTATATGTTTTTTATATGGGTATTAACCGTGTTATATGAAATGTTTAGCTCATAAGCAACTTCTTTATATGAAAGACCTTTTTTTAGATAATGAATAATATCCTGCTCTCTTTTAGAAAAAGAATTTAATGAAATCTTGTAATCTGATTGAAGTATAAAAAGCCCAATAATATCCTGAAATTTATCTTTTATAGGATTTATGTCAACTGTATAAGTTATTTCAATCTGATTTTGATGATTAGCTAATATAAAATTGATATTTTTTACTATTTTTCCTTCTTCCAAAATTGAATTAATAGTTATCATGGAATCTGGGAAAAAATAATATATACTTTTACCATAAAAAATATCATTGTTTATATTGTTAAAATTTGATTTAATTATTACTCCTTTTTCATCCGTTATTATAAACGGTAGAGTGAAATCCTCATTAATTAAATTTGAAAATTGATTTGTCTTATATATTTTTAGAAAGTTATAGCGTTTAATTGTATAATATATAATAATTGAAAAAATAATAATAAGATATGGAGTTAGTGAGAAATATTTAGGATTTATTAAAGAAATAAGAAGTTGAATAATATACCCATACACAAAAGTAAAAATATAAGCCCATTTTATAATATTTATTATTTTTTTATCTTTGTTTATCATTTTGACTTTAGATAATTTATTTAAAAGGTAGATAGAAAAAAGAATTGAAAAAATAAAAAATATAATTATTGATTTATAAATATAAGAAGATGTATTAATTATAAAATACATTTTATCGTTTTCTATTTTAATTTCTTTTGTAATTGGATTAAACCCAATCAATGCGGATATGTAAAATAATAATGATAAGAGATATAAAAATAAAATTATTCTTAAGTTTCTTTTGTTACTTTTATAAAGAAGTGAATAAAAAAGGTGAGCTAATAATGCTGGTAAAAAAATAACAGAAATTGATTGTACACGATATAACAAGATTCCGAGTATATTACTTTTTTTTAAGGCTGGTATGATTAATAAATTAAAACTTGTCATTCTAAGTAATAATAAAAAACATATAGCAAGAAAAATCCAATGAGACGCTTCTTTTCTTTTAATTAACAAAATTTTGATTATAAAATAAACGTACATCATAGAAGATAAAGATATTATCGAAATATTAAAGAATAAAAATAAATCTTGCATGTTTTATAAAATATACTAATAAACCTATTATGTCAAGAATTTTTTTACTAGTCGAGCTTCTTAAATACCTATAAAATCACTATATTATTGTATTGATTTGTTTGTTAAAATAATTTAAACATTTATTATTATAGAAAAAAATAAACTTAATGATTATTTTAATTAGAATTTTTGAGAATAAATGTACTTTAATAAATTATTATTTCGTTTTATAAATATAAATCAGAAAGTCTACATCTTTGACGGTAATACAGTTCTATTTTTGTTTTAATAACTATTTGATATATTGGTTAAAAAACTGCTTGAGCAGTTTTAGAAATAAATTTTAGGAGAGTTTATGCAAAAGAGAATATATTTATTATTATTATCTTTATCTCTTTTATTGATTTTTGCATGTTCACAGATTCCTGATTCAGGAAAAATTAAAGAGGATTTGATTGGTAAAAGTACACATCGTAATGATACAGAATATTGGTGGGACTTTGAAAAAATATCAGAAATTAAAGAGTGCAAAATAATAAGTAAAAA
>MIAN01000148.1 GCA_001829125.1 Spirochaetes bacterium GWB1_27_13
AAAAGAATATATCGATTTTATTTAAAATTTAATATTCCTTTTTTAGTCTAACATATCCCAGTTTTTAAAAAATGGATTTTTTTGAATTTCTTTCAAACTGTGTAAATAGTCAAAATTTTGCAAAAAAATCTATTTTTTCAATTCTGTATTTCTGTGTGAGATTCTTTCATAAATAATAATTTGACATTCGATTGATTATTTAATGCTATTTTCCATGTATTGTGAAACTATTAAATCGAGGTGTTTATCTTTGAAGTATTCTTTAGATTCTATTTTGAAACCAAGCCCAGAGTGAACAAGAAAGTATTTTTCACCAACATCTTCTATATTTATCCAAATAATATTATTCTCAAATTTATATTCTTCTTCATAGAAATTAAATTCAATAAGTACTTTTAGATTTTCATTATCTACACAATTTAAATAATGATACAAAAAATCGTTATTTGAAAAGTTGACATGAATACCAGCATAGGAAATATCAACAATTTCAATTTTCTCACTTCCTAATAAAGTGTCTTTATCGAAAATTGAAATTTTTCCTTGTATTTTAACTGAGAATCTTGATGCTTGTCTTCTATTTGAAAAAATAATATCATTCATATTCAATCTTTTCGGAGTTATTTTTTATTAAATTAAATTACTTTAACATAAAAATTAGTATATCAAAGAAATCTTATTCTACTTCATGAGATGGATTTTTTTTAACTTTTTCTATTGCTCTTTTTACTGATTTTGTTACTTCTTCTTTATATTTGCCATCATATAATTGCTGAGCATATATTACCCCAGTAAAAGAAGACCTATAAGATGACTTAACATTATTTAATGCTAAAGCTGCCATATCAAGTACACAATCTTGACATTTACATATTTTATTTTCTGTATCTTCAGATAGCTGTTTTTCTAGTTCCTCAATAATTATTCTTTCTGCTTCGTTTACCAATAATTCAAAATCATAGTTATCTCTAAAAGCCATTTATTTCTCCCAAAGTCATACAAATCTATATGTATTTATATATTGTAGAATAAAATTAAAATTATTTCAAACAAAATTTATCTTTTTATAAAAAATTGTTAAATAAAGATGAAGTTACTAAATTTACACTATAAAAAATGTAATTTCTTCGTCTCAAACACAGATTTTAAGTTTTATTTTCCTCACTTTATAATTTAGAACCCCACTCATATAATGCCAAAATAATCGTTTTAACAGATAATCCTAACTCTGTTAAAGAATATTCTACTTTTGGAGGAACTTGTTTAAATACTTCTCTGTGAATTACATTGTTTTCTTCGAGCTCTCTAAGTTGTTGAGTAAGCATCTTTGTTGTTATACCAGGAATAGACCTTTTTAGTTCACCAAATCTCTTTATCCCACCGTATAATCTACAAATAATAATAATTTTCCACTTACCACCAATGATCGATAAAGCCTTTGTTACAGGACAATCGCTATCAATAAAATTTTCTTCCATAAAAAACCTCAATAGTTACTTTTTGGATACTATATTACTAAAATGTACCTACTTGACAAAATAACATATAGTGATTATATTGTCAATAAATAAATTTTATGGAGGCTTTATGTTAGAGATTATTAAGACAAGACGAAGTATCAGAAGTTATGAAACTAAAATTATTTCTAAAAGTGATTTGAAAGATTTATTAGAAGCTGGAATGTACGCTCCTTCTGCTGGAAATGAACAAGCATGGCAATTTATTATTCTTGAAGGAGATGTTTTAAAAGAATACTTACAATTAAACAAAAATGTACCTCAATCAGCACCTTTTGGGATTTTAGTTTGTATTGATAAGAATCGTGAAAAATACAAAGGAATGAACACATCAAAAATTGATTGTTCTGCCGCAACAGAAAATATTCTATTACTCGCTCATCAAAAAGGATTGGGAACAATCTGGACTGCTATATTTGACAATGCAATGCCCGATGTAAAAAAATTGTTAAATCTACCAGAACAAGTTGAACCTTTTTCATTTATCGTTGTTGGGTATTCAAAAGAAAACAACAAAGAAATTCCAGAGCGATTTGATGAGAGTAAAATTCATTACAACAAATGGTAATTATTTTTGGAAATTAAAAAAGTTTTGGTCTGTCCCTTAGGGACAAAGCTATTTTTATACTATTGATTTATTTTAAAATTTATCTATTAATCCCAATTTCAATTTTATTAATTAGTCATAGAATTTCACAAAAAAAATAGATTTAGTTTAGGCTCTGTCCCAAGGGACGGAGATTGGGACAGAGCCTAAGTTGGTTTTTACAACTTATATAGTTTATATATTATTTACACTTTCCACTGTTGGTTAATAAAAAAAATATTAATTAAAAAAATAACCCATCAAAGTATTTTTGATATATAATTTGTTAAACGGAGTTAGAAATGATAACAGCACTGTATAAAATATTGCCAAAAATTGTAAGCTGGATGATAAATTTTTTTACAATTTGTATTATCTGGGTAAATCATCATAGATTGTTTGAAACAATTAAGTCTTTTAACAACACATTATTTTGGTTGAATGCAAATTTAATTCTTTGGGTTTGTTTTATACCATTTCCAACTGCTTTAATAAGAGATTACCCAAATAATTAACTTTCTATATCTTTTTATCTAATAAAGAGAAAAGAATTACTAAAAGAAGATACTGATATTAAAATATTTAAAAAAGGAACAAATTTTTCTTTTATCATCCTTTATCTATCTTTTATAATTTATATTGCGATCGCAATTTATTTTATGTTCCCACATTCTTTTGAAGGAAAAAGCGAGGAAAATTATGCAATTAGATAACAAAATAATAAGTCTTGAAGATATTTTAAAAATTGAAGATATTGATCCAGAAAAGGCTTTGGGGTATTATAAAAATCTTTTGCAAAAATATCCAGATAATGTAAAATTAATCATTCAATATGGATGGTTTTTAACTAAAATAAAAGAATATCAAAAAGCAATAGATATTACAGAAATTGAATTTAAAAATCCAGATGATGAATATCAGGCATCAATTTTAAAAGCATATACTCATGTCAAATTAGAAAATTATCTAAAGGCGAGAGATTTTTTTGGGAAAATCTTTTCAAATGAATTTTCAAAATATTTAAGTAACAGTCAATATTCATATTTTAATTTTTTAATATGTTTAATAAATAATTTTGATTATAAAAAAACACATAATTATTTGAATGATTTTATTAAAGAACATCCTGAGATTACAAAAAATAAAAACGCAGAAAAATTGTTAGAGATAAATGAAACTGATATAAAACAAATCTATCTTCACGAAAAAAATATAAGTGGATTTTTGGTTTTTATTGATCTTGTAAATTCTACACAGTATAAAAAAGATTTTGTAGATTTTTGGAAAGCCCGCACTATTCACTTTTTGATGTACACAAGAGGGGCTTTTAAGTATATTGGTTTTGATTTCATAAAATTTATTGGTGATGAAGTAATGATGTTTTACCCTTTTAAGGAAGATAAAACTAAAAATCAATTAGCCTTAGAGATATATTTTTTTGTTTTAAATTGGTTTTTAGAAGAATTGAATAGATTTAACCCAACAATAAAAGAAGGCGAAAACGATAAGTCAAACCCACATATAATTAAAGTAAAAATTTGTATTGGTGAAGTTAATAACGCAATTGTCTTTAATCCTTTTAATGATGAAAAATATGATTTAATAGGCGAAGATGTAGACAAAATTGCTCGAATTAAAGAAGTTGGATACGAAAACCTCCTAATTGTTGACGAAGGTTTTAAAAATGCTCTATGTGCCAATGGTGGAAAACTCGAAAATGAATTTTCTGATATGAAATGGCAACAAAAATTTAAAGGTATAAATGAAATCGTAAAATTTTATGGAAAGTCTTTGGATTAGCAGTGTCTAAAATTTTCATAGAGCTAGCTAATTTTTTTTCTTATTGATTAGAGCAATTTCTGCTTCGCTTTTTCTAAGATAGATCGGTTCTGGCTCTTTTAGTGTTTGATTTTGTAAAATAAGTTCTTTTGCAAAATCAAGTAAGTCTTTTGAACTATAACCTTCTTCATAACAAAAAGAAAAATTAGTATTTTCAATTTTGTCTTTTATTAAATTAAAATCTTTACCCACAAAAATTATTTTTTTATCAATATATTTGATTTTTTGATTTATTTCTTCAATATCTATATCAAACATCTCGTTAGGTTTGTTGTTTTCTATAAAAGTACAATAAAAACGATTTTTTTTAGCATCGATTATAGGAATAACCACAGCTTCTTTCTGGTCTTTAAATAAATATTTATAAACATCAAAAGCCGAAAAGCCAAAATTAGTTTGATTTTTACCAAAAGAAAGACCAAAAGCAGTTGCGATTCCTATCCTTATTCCTGTAAAAGAGCCAGGTCCTTCACAAACGCCAATATATTTGAGTTTGTTTTTATTTTCATTGAGTTTTGAAAAGTTTTCATCGATTATGGGTATTAAATTTTCTATATGTTTAAAAGTGTTTTTTTCATCAATAAAAAAATCTTTGCCATCGACTGACATTGCAATCTTTAAACAATCTGTTGTTGTATCAAATATTAGAATATTTAACGAACTCATTGGATAACAATCTCTCTTTCATTGTCTGATGTTATTTTAATTGTAACCTTTATTGAGTTTGTAGGAATCAAATCTCCACCCTTTTCAGCCCATTCTATTAAACTAACACCATCAGAGTAAATATAATCCTCAAAGCCAATTTCATAAAGCTCAAAAGGATCATTCAATCTATAAAAATCAAAGTGATAGATAGTATATTTGCCTTTGTATTCATTTACTAAAGTGAATGTTGGAGAAGGAACATTACTATCAACATCAAGCCCAGCAAGAAGCCCTCTAGCAAAAATAGATTTACCAGCACCCAAAGTCCCTTCAAGCAATATAACATCACCGCTTTTTATACCTTGGGCATATTCTTTTGCGAGTAAAAAAGTATTTTCTTCAGAGTTAGAATAAAATTTTTTCATTTTTTATGCAAGTTTGAAAGAGTTCCCTCTCGGTCTAATTTAAATATCTTCTCTTTTATTTTTGGAATAAGATGATCTGCATTAAAATCTGGAGGCTCAACAAAAGACACCTTAACTTCTGGGTCTCCCATAGGCTTATATTCCAAAGAAAATTTTATATCATTTCTTATTATTTTTGCCATCTTATCCATCAATACAACACTACCTTCATATTCTTTAATATAATGAATATGATTATCAATTATTTTTAATCGATCTATATCGATTAATCTCATATCTTTACAGCCTTCCTTCCTCGCTTTTTAACAGGAGGTTCTTCTTTTTTTACTAATTTATTATATATAAACTTTATTGCTTCTTTTGTAAAGACTCTTTTTCTATTTATCATAACAAATAATTTTTGTGACATAAAAACATCTTTATATTTATTAAAGAAATTATGAATTTGATGTTGTTTAATACCCGCAAACAATTTTACAATATCATGAGTATAAAAATGATCGATTTTTTCACATTCTATAAAAAAATCTGTATTAATTAGACTCTTGTCAAGTCCTTGAAATGGTGGCTGTGTTGCTGTTTTTGACATTTTTTCCATTTCTGTTAAAGAAATAAAAAAACCATTTCCATAAAAACCATTACCAAGAATGCCGTTGGGTCTATATCTAAACCCCTTAAATTCAGCTTCTTCAATAAAAGTTAACTTTTTCGTCATTAAGCTAACCCCTCTATATAGTGTTTTTTTAAAAATACACTTAAAATGTTTTAAATCTATAATATTTTTTTTATAAAAAACATTTTAATTCTTTATATATAAAGAAGATAGTTTCAAAACATTTTAAGGTATATACTGATAATCATAATAATTGTCAGTATAAGGATAATCGTAAACCCAAAAAAATTCAAGAAAAAAATACAAAAATAAAAATTTTTACATTTTTTTTAATTTGCTTTAACAAATGCTTCATTTTTTATTTTTAGAAGAATTGTTTTAATTTGTTCAAGATTTGGAACAAACTCATATTCTAACAAATCTCCAACCATAACAGAGTCATTATTTTCAATCGAAGTCATCAGTTCTTTTAAATGTTCTGTTAAAGTATGAAAAAATTCTTCAAAAGAAACCTCTTTAACAGTATATTTATCAAGATATAATTTAAAGTTTTCTTTAAAAATAACAAAAAGTCCTATACATCTTTCGAGCATAGAAGCAAGTCTTTGTATAACATCCATTGACTCTTTATCTAAACCAGTTTGAAATAAAACCGAGACATTCAAAATTTTAGGAATCATTTCATCTACTTCACATATCAATTTATTTATATTTTCAAGAATAGTATCATAATCAAAGAATTTATTAGATTCTTTTAAATAATTTTTAAGATTCGTTATGCTTTGGCTCATTACATTTTTTAAATCTAACGCATCTTTTCTTGTTTGCGGTTCAAATGGATACTTATCTTTTGATAATTTATCAAAATATTTAAATAACTTATCAAAAGCACTAACAAACATAATTTTTTCATTAAGCAATCTATTGTCTTCTGTGCCAAAAATAGAAATTATTTGATCAACACCTTCTTTCATCCAATCCATAGAATCATAGATATTGGCAAAACCACTATCCCATTTAGAACCTTCAATTATATCTGTTATTAACGAAATAAATTTTTCTATTTGATTTAAAGACAATGTTGTAATACCAAAAATATCTGTCGTTTCCATCTCAAGTGTTGTAATAGACTTTATCAAAGTTTTTTTTAGACTAATTTCATCAGCAAAAGAAAATTCTACCCCGTCAATATAAATACCTGTAACAAATTGCTGAGGGGTTGAACTAGAACAAAAGTCTGCTATACTATTTATAACATCAAAGGCACTTTTTTCATTTTCAAGTTCAAAATTAATTTTATTCCCATTTATAAAAATTTCCACCTATTTTCTCCTCGTATAATATATATTCACATATAGGAAACAAGGGTATCTACCCTGACAAATTCCCACTTTTAATTTTAGAGTTTAGAAAGAAATGTCACCACAAATGACACGAAAATCACGAAAAAATATAAGAAAAATACCTTTTTTCAATTAAATTTTTGTGAAAATTTTTGTTTCCTTCGTATTCTTCGTGTTAAGAATCCATTTTTTCAAAAACTGGAGATAACAGAAGTGCCTATCCCTGATTTCTATAGAAATTCTTTTCTAATCTCACCCAAATTTATTTCTGGTTACTCCAATTATCGATTTGTTTTGAATTTTCCTGAAGCTCTTTAGAAGCCTTTTCCATTTTATAAAACTGTTCTTTCAATTTTTTTTCTTCCATCGTAAGTTTATCTTTATAATTATTTATTTCTTTGTCTTTTTCTTGAATATTTCTATCTAATGTTGCCTGTTTGGAGTCAAAAAAACCAGTACTCCTTTCAGTGTATGATTTTAACAAAGCTTCAACATCAATGCCAATACCAGCGTCTGGTAAAAAATCACCATTTTTATCAAAACCAAAAAGTTGTTTTACCCCTTCTGGATATTTTTCCATTTTTTCAATAAATTTATTTTCGTTTATTTCAAGAACACCACCACTTTTTAATTTTTCAGAATTCATTCCTCTTCCAGTAGATTCATCAGTTGATATTCCAATTTGTGAAAGTGTAGTAAGTTCAACGCCGTAATTTGTAGGATACTGATTCATCATAATCATTCGTAATTTTGAAGTTAAAGAAGAAAGTCCATATTCTGCCGAAAAATCTCCCCTACTCTCCACATTTCCATTGTCATCCATTTTTATCTTTGATTTTGATCTAACTAGTTCAAGTATTGCATTATAATCTGTTACAAATTCAACTATTGTTTTTACAATTTTTTCGTAATCTCTATCAATTTTTAATTTTTCTTTTTTTATTGTTGGCTCAAAAATATTTATAGTAACACCTTTAATTAAATCGTCAACTGTATTTGTATTCCTTTGTATCTTTAAACCATCAAGAAAAATTAAAGAGTCCTCTCCTTTGGCTAACTCATTTGTAAATTTAACACCAACTTTCGAGTCCTCGTCATAAAATCTTAGATTACTAACTTCGAGTTTTTTGAATGTATTTTGATTCTTAAATATAACACTTTCAATCGTTTCATCAGGAGAAATCAAATCATTCATTTCAAATTTTAAAGTATTTTTTGTAGCATCAACATTAAGTTCGTCTAATTTAACTGTTCTTTTATTTGTAACTATTTCAAGGTAATGAGAATCAACTACATTTAAATCTTTGGGCTTTTCTTCTTTTACATTAGGTGGAATATTTATAAGATTATTTTCACCTTCTATATTTATATCAAATATTCTTGTGTCCCCTGTCTTTGAAAAATTTGGACCATTTGGCGTTATTTCATCAGGGCGTTTTGTAGGATCAAGTATCTGAGTCTTCATATCAATTTCCATAACAAGTTTTTCTTTGTATGGAATCTTTTCAGAAAGCCCAAATTTATAAACTTGATCAGTACCAAGTAAAAGCACGCCATCTTCTACAAATTTTAACGGTTGTTTTTCACTTGACAAATCAGTCAAATGTTTCTCATCTATCTTAAATGGCTTGTCATAACTTGTAATATCTTCAAAAAAGTTCATTTTTTTAAATAATTCTTTAGTTTTATCATTGCCAAACGAAATTATATTCTCTTTGCCTGTTTTATTTGACTCAAGTATTAAAATTTGAGTATTTTGAGTATCATAAGTTATTGTTGATCTAATATTATCTTTACTATATTTTTTTATTGTATCAGAAAAATTATCTACTGTCCCCCCAGAAAATGAAAAACTAACTTTTTCTTTACCAACATTGATTATATATTCACCCGGTGGAACATTAAAATTCCTTGGGAGAGGGTTACTTGCGATCCTATGTGAAGTTGCTTTATTTTTTATCTCTATTGTGTACTCGCCAATTTCTGCAAGTCTTTTTACAGTAGCCTTAAAAGAATTTTCATCAGTTGATAGAGAAACTTTATCATCAAAAGGTGCTTCAAAATTATATAATTTTTTTGCTTTAGTTTGCAAAGATAAACTTTTATCTTTTATTTCAGCCCAACTTTTTTTTTCGTCTTGGATTTGTTGTTTTTCTTTTTCAAATTTTGTAAGTTTCTCTTTTTTCGCATCCATTATTCTTTTTATTGTTTCTGAAGAATTATATTTTCCGCTAATACCTGGTATATAAACATCATCTGCCATTAATTACTCCACTATAAAAAACCTATCTTTTGAAAAAGTTAAAAGAATAATCACACTCTATCAATATTAATAAATATTCACTGATAAATCAATTTATTTTACAAAAAATAGATATAAAAAAACAATTTTCTCAGGAAGACAAAGATATAAGAATAAAAAAAATCTCAAAAAGGAAATATTGTATTATTTTTCATTATAATCTCTTTTTTACTGCTCGTATCCTTATAAATAGTTTCATAATTATAGTAAATCGGCTCTGCATTATTTATAATCCTGTTATTTTCAATAACAATTTTTGTAATTGACTTCTGATCTTTATTCAAACTAATACCATACGTAACATTAGAATGAATATAATTATCTTGAATAATTATTTTATCAGATTCATTACAATATATACCGATATTTCCACATCCATTTAATTCACAATTTTTAATAGTAATATTTTCAGACTCATAAATATCAATTACATTTGCATTAGCCACTTCACAAGAATTGTAATTATAATTTGAACCCATTTTATGAACGATATGTAGATTTTCTATTGTAATATTATCACAATTATTTAATACAAGAATGCTTACATAAACACTACAAATAATATCAACAAATCCCTCTCCAACTATTTTTATATTTTTTTTGTTAGATATAATTATCTCACTATCAACAACATAAAGTCCCTGTTTTATCTTTATAACATCTCCAGATGAAGCCTTGTTAATAGCCTCCTCAAGAGTTGAAAATGCCTTTTTGTCACCTATTGTTATATTCTTTTCAGAAGTCTCAAAATTATCAGTTTTTAAAAGTTTTAATACACTGCTAGTCTTAAAATTATCGTTTCTTTCTGCATAATAAAAAGCTGTTTTACCATCCGTATCCTTTACATTGGTATTTGCACCAGCGTCAATAAATGCCTTTAATACATCTGCACTTCCACCAAATTGAGAACATCGCAATAATGGAGTTTGACCATAATTATCCTTATCCTCTAAAGGAGTCCCAGCTTTTACCAATAAATCAATTATTTCAGGATTTTGACTCCAATATCCTGCGTGATGCAATGAATTTTGTCCTTCTTTGTTTTTTAAAGTTGGATTAGCACCAAGTTCAAGAAGTTTTTTAACTAAGTCAAAACAATCTTGATTTGACGATGCTCTCATAAGAGCAGTTTCACCCGATGAATTTTGCCAATTAACTTTTGCTCCATAAGAAACAAGCATTTCTAAAATCTTTGGTTTAATATCCTTGTTGCAAGCAGCGATCAATGGAGTAGTTCCCTCAGAATCTTCAAGATTTATATGTTTTTTTGCATTGCTTCTTAATAAAACTATCAACATTTCAGGAATTGGATTAATTAGTAATACAAGATGTAAAACACTTTTATTGTCTGATTTGAGAACATCAGATTTTGCACCTGCATTTATGAGAGATTCCATAACTTTATAGTTTGTTTGAGTTGTAGCACATTCTAATAATGCAGTAGAACCATCAATTGTTTTAGCTTCAACTTCTGCACCAAGTTGGATCAAGGTATTTACAATTTCTGGGTTTTTATTGTTAGATGCAGCCCACATTAAAACTGTTTTGCCATAAGGTCCCCTTCCATTGATATTTTCTCCTGCTTTAACGAGTAATTTTATAACCTCTGGGTCAGAATTACAAGAGGCTGCAGCAATAAGAGGAGTATAACGGTTATTTGTTCCCATTTTTACGCCCTGTTTGATAGCATTATTGACCTCTTTTATCGTCCCATATTCAAATACAGACATTGATTCCTCTGCAAAAATAGAGTTTATTTGAATTACAAAAAAAAGAATAAAAATTGAAATTGATAAGGTAAAACGAAAAGTTAAAGTTTTAAAATTCATAAATTCTCCTAACAAAAAAATTAGAGATAGTCTTCAATATTTATAGTTGACTCAAAAAGTGCAGCTTTTCCTGGATATTGTTGAATCCTAAAATATATTGTATTACCAGTTCCAAATTGAGGAACTCCTACATAATTTGAATATTTTCCAGAAAATAGTTTTTTCTCCTCATCTCGTTCTACAAAATAGATATAGACTGTAAAATCCCTTAAAAACATTATCACAGGTTCGTCAATATCACTTCCTTTGTAAAAAGATGAATCAGAAGCATTTGGAACAACCATTTCATAAATTGAGTTTGGTTTGTTATCAGTCTTAAATATTGATCCTTGTCCAGAACTATTTGTATCACCACTAAAATATATGGAAGTAGCATCTTTTGAAAAAATAATTTCATAAGTTTGTCCCGAAAAATTTGATGCAACTTTATATGATTTGCTTTTCTTTTCACAATTTGAATCTATAGGCTGAACAAAAATAGTTGATTTAATTACAGCAGTATTCCAGTTACCAGATGAAAAAGCAATGAATTTATTATCAATATCTGTTGCAAGGTCTCTATAATTTCCTTTTTCCCACAAAATCCATTCTTTTTGAGAACTATCTATATCATAATAATATATACCGTCAACATACCCTTGATATGACGTTTTAGTTGCAAGTGTCATAAATATTTTATTTCTTACAATAATAGGATGATTTTTATAGCCGTATGGAGTTTTTATTTTTTTTAACTTTTTGGTAGTCAAATCCACTGTATAAATAATATTATTTTTAATGTCATCAGAATATTCTGAAAAAACCATCATAGAACCATCTTTGGAAATAGACATTCTTTCGCCCATATGTCCAGGAGCAAACTGAGTAATTTCGTTATTATAAGAAATAAGTGAATCGGTTGACTCAAAACCATCATATCCATAAAGATATAAAGAAATGGATACTAAAATAATCAATAATATGTTTTTTTTCATGATCACCTCCATAAAAATATATACCAATAATTTTCGTTTTTGTCGATAAAAAGGCTTTTATTAAAATATTTTAAAAAAATTTATACCAATATAATTTGTTTTAGCGATAACTAAGATTTGTTTAAACCACGAAGGAAATACAATAAAAAGAAAGAATTTTGATTAAAAACTTCAATAATTGTAAATAGTTATCTCTTTTATTGAAATTTTCGCCAAGTCATCTTAATTTACTTTTGTCCCATAAATATCCAGATACTAAAATAAAAAGCGACATCCGCAAATGTCGCTTGTTAATCTATTACAACCCAGTAGGAATATCACAAAAAATAGTGTAGATATTAAATTCTTCCTCAATTTTCTTTTGAATAGCTTTTATTCCAAAAGTTTCTGTAAAATAATGACCTGCAAATAGTAGGTTTATTTTATTTTCTGCTGCCATGTGGTACAAGGTGTGTTCGGCATCGCCTGTTATAAATAAATCAACTTTTTTTTGGATAGCCTCATCAAAACAACTACCACCACCACCAGATACAACTGCTATTTTTTTTATCTCTTTAGTGCCAAAATTTAAATATTTAATACCATGTAGTAAAAGACCTAGTTTATTGCATATTTGGTCAATATCAAGCGAATTATCGAATTCTCCCATAAAACCAATTGGAAATCCCTTATAATAACCAAAACTAACTAAATCTGATACACCTATTCTTTTTAGAATTTGTGCATTATTACCACATTCACTATTGCAATCTAATGGAAGATGGAATGCTATTAAACCAATATTATTTTCGAGTAAAAGTTTTATTCTTTTTCTATAATTAAGTGTTATAGGATTTACTTTTCCCCAAAATAGCCCGTGATGAACTATCAATAAATTACAGTCTTCTTTAATTGCCTTTTCAATCGAAGCAATTGACGCATCAACAGCAAAGGCAATTCTTTTTATCTCTCCATCGTTTTCAACTTGTATTCCATTTATTGCAACATCAGAAATTTCTTTTGGCTCTAATAATTTTTTTAAATAATCATTTATTTTATATATATCGTTCATAAAACACCTTATTATTTTGGTTTAAAACCATTTTTTTCTGCTGTATCAAATTTATCTTGAAGTGTATTTAATTTAGTTTCAAGAGTACCAAATTTACTATCAATAGAAGATATTCCATTCTTTAAATCTTGAAGTTGTTTATTCATTTCGTCTTTCAAAGCAATATATTTTCCATCATCAGATGTTCGATCTGTTTTTGGTTGTTTATCAATATTTTTAGAAAGATCATTTATTTTAGTTTCTAAAGTTGTTAATTGTTGTTTTAAACTTACAAAATCTTCTTTTAAAGTATTATCTGTAGTAGCATCTTTTTTAGTATCCATAGAAAGAATTTTATTGTTTATATTCTCTATTTTTGTGTTTTGTTCTGCTGTCGCTGCAAGTAGTTTTTCTTCAAATTGTTTAAATTTAGCCTCAAATTGGTCAAGACTCGACGAAATATCGCCAGTATTATCTTTTTTGATTTCAATTAAAGAAATTCTTTCATTTATGGTATTTATATTAGTAGTAATATCTTTCATGCTTTGGTCAAAGTTTTTAATATTACTATTAACGCCGTCCATATTCTTATTTAAAGTATCAACATTTGATGTTATATTTGCTATATTGGCATTAAATTTGTCAAGTTCTTCTTTTGAAAGGGTATTTTTGTTATTAAAAACAACATCCATGCTCGAATCAAGTTTTTTTAGAGAAATATCATAACCTTTCATTAATTTAGCAAGTTTTTTATAGTTATTTTCGAGGGCTGTTTTTTCTTTTTTGATTAAATTTGCATTATCTCTAATGCTTTCTTTCATAAGTTTAATATCTTTTTTTATAGCACTGTTTATCTCTTCTATTTTTTTTGTATGGTCATCAATTTTTTGAGAATTTGAGTTTATCAAATTAAAAGAAGTTTTCATATCTCCTTCAATTTTATTAATTTGGTCTGGAAATT
>MIAN01000149.1:0-19724 GCA_001829125.1 Spirochaetes bacterium GWB1_27_13
ATTGGTGGGACTTTGAAAAAATATCAGAAATTAAAGAGTGCAAAATAATAAGTAAAAATCAAACAGTTGACAAAATAGAATATATTGTGAATTTAAATTTGGAAGATTCTGAAAATAAAGGAAAATTTTTTCTTGAGTTAATAATTAATTATGAAAAAGAAAAAGACAAATGGCAAATGGCAAATATATATCAAAAAAAATATAGAAAAATTAAATAAAAATTATTAAAATTTTAATAACCCGGTATCCTTGTGCCGGGTTTTATTTTCTTTATTATTAATAAAATTTGAGTAATAAGAATAAAAATAAAGGCAAATATGGTATTAGTATAAAATATAATAATAATTTTCTTGTATTAAGAGTATTTTTATTAGTCGAGCTTCTTAAATACCTATAAAATCACTATATTATTGTATTGATTTTAATTGTTTTTCATCGTAATATTCCCTTGTAATTGTTTCTTTATATGAATGATGTAAGAAACAAAGGATTTATTCAATTTTTCTTGCTTTATCTAAAAGTATGATGTATTTTATTGTAAAGAAAACTTTCAAGATTTAATAATCAGAAAATTGTATTATTATCAATACAGTTTAGCCTGAAGTAAAAAAGGTTTTTGAATTAGTAAATTATAAATTAAATTGTAATAAAAGTTTCAGTAAATATGAAACTTTAGATATAACATAAAAATAATGAGGAGATTTTATGAAAAGCAAAATTATTTTGGCTTGCTTGTTTACTAGTTTCTGTCTTTTTTTCACTTTTTCTTCTGAAAAAGTGAGCATTCAAAGTTCACAATCTTCATATAATGTAAGTTTTGTGAATTTATTTAATAATCATACTCCAAAATTTTTCGCTGCTAAAGGTGGAAAAACAAGTGGAGAAAACACTGGTTTTAAAAACTTTGTAACAAAAATTGCTCCGTATGAAAAATCTTTCTTTTATGCTGCTATTGCTACTACTGTTTCTTTTGGTACATTTTTTATATCAGGAATAATTTTGATGGCAGCTGGTAATGCTATGTGGTATAATGGAAATTGGGCTGAAAGACTAGTCGGTCTTTATATAAGTTATGCTGGCTATGCCTTGTTTAGTTTTGCATGGGTTTTCTTTATTGTTGCTGCACTTTTTTGGACATTTTGGGGTCTTATCCAATATGGTAAGAAAAAAGGATATGTAGTTGCTCCTTTTGTATCTGATAACGCTATGGGACTTTCTATTAAGTTCTAATTTTTAGAAATAAGTAAATCTATAATGAAGGAGATGTCTTAAAAGTTAAATGCTTACAAAACAATTAACTTTTGAGGCGATCCTTCATTTTTGTTAAATAATATTTATTGTAGTACAACAATTTCTCACAAATAAAATATCATAATATCATTCCACATTTAGTAAAATTTTTTATAATACATTAATTTATTCAAAATATTTTAAAGAGCTAATTAAAAAAAATATGTCTCAAAAAAAATAAAAAAGTAGTATTAAGTTAGAATGCTATTAATAACATCTTCATAAGAATCTGATTTTTTTAGTATATTAATAATTTTTTCATTTTGTACCAATTTTGCTAAAGAAGCAAGATTGTATAAATGATTCTCAGGGGGTTGAGAATCTGATGCGATAATGATAAATATTGCAAAAATTGTATTATTAAAATTTTTAAAATCAAAACCATTATGATTGACAGCTAAAAATATTTTAGATTCTTCAAAAATATCGAAGTGAGAGTGTAGTAATACTATGCCAGTTGAAATTTCTATTGGTTCTTCAAGTGCTATTTTTATTAATTCATCTGAGATTTTTTCAATATGTTTTTGATCTTGAATTTCACTTGAAATTAAAAATTTAATAGATTCTTTTATATTGTCTGATAAATTAAAGTGAGCATTTTTACTTTTAATCATTTTTATTATTTCTGGCATTTCGACTTGTTCAAATTTTGTCTCAATATCCGATGCAATTTCAGTCTCTGGATAAATAGAAATAATATTATTTTCTTGGAACATAGAATTAATTTTATTTGGTAATTTATACAAGAATGGATGCCATGTAATTTGACCATATCTTGAACTAAATAAAACAATCAAATCTTCTTGATTATTTTTTATAGTTTTTTTAAGATTATTTAAAACAGTTTTCCAATCTTTCAAAATATCAAAACTAATTGTAAGATTTATTTTTTTTTCAGATAAGTATTTTTTTATAGAATTAATTGTGTTATTTATGCCAATAAAATGAATTTTTGCTGATATTTGGTTAGATAATCTCAAAATAATTTCTAAAGATTTTCTGATACCAAACTGTCTTTCAATTACTGGAGGTAAAATAATTATAACTCTTTTACATATATTTATTGGAGAAACTATATTGGTCAATAGCAATGTTTGTCTGGTAGAAGTTAATAATTTATCAATGTTACTACCAAAAAAAAGATTTTGAATAGTTTTTTTATCATGCCAGTTAATAATTATTGTTGAAATTCTTAATTCTTTGATAGCTCTATTAATACCATCAATTAAATTAATATCAATACGAGTTACTGGAACAACAGGAATATTTGCAGAAACTGCTTGAATAACGGCTGGTGCTAATATTTTTTCTCCCATAGCAACTCTTTCTTCTATTTCTTTTCCCTCAAACACTAGATACATAGGATAAATTGGTTCATTTAATTTTTTATTTCTTATTAAGAATGAAATATTCATCAATTCTTTACTGATGTCGCTTTTTGTTATTGGTATAAGAATTCTTTCTGTTTCATAAATATCAGTTTTAGATATTTCTTCATTTTGTAATGATAATATTTTTACAGATTGTTTAGTATTCCACGCACCTACAAAACAAGATGCTATAATCATCATAATTGTTCCTGCTATAATCTTATCGTCAAATAAACCTATCTTGTATCCAACAAGAACAGCAGCAAGAGTAGCAGCAGCCTGATTAACGCTTAATCCAAAAATTAATCTTGATTCTTCTTTTTTATATTTTAGAATGAATCCAGATATGTATGATGCTAAAAATTTTGAAGTTACGATAATTAAAACCATTCCTATTGAAATAAGTATTAGTTTTATATCTTTGATAAATAATTTTAAATCTACTAACATTCCAACAGATATTAGAAAAAATGGTATAAATAAAGAATTTCCTACAAATTTAATCCTATTCATTAGAATACTATTTTCTGGTATCATAGAGTTAAGAGCAATTCCAGCCAAAAAAGCACCAATAATAGGCTCTAATCCTGCAAGATGTGACAAAAATGCGGAAACAAACAAAATAACTATACAATAAATGAAATCCAAATAACTATTATTTGAAGAAAAATGTTTAAAAAACCAACTTGATATTTTAGGAACGATTAATAAAACTATAATGATTAATACAATAATCAAAACAATAATTTTTATCCAAAATAAAATATTAGATTTTCCACTTGATGTACCTGTAATTATAGCCAAAACAAGCATTGCTAAACTATCAGATAAAATTGTTCCGCCAATTGTTGTTACAACAGATTTATTTTTAGATATTCCTGCACTACTAACAATGGGGTATGTCAAAAGAGTATGTGAAGAAAATAAACTTCCAAATAAAATTGATTGAGGGATACTCATTTTTAGGAGATTAAAACTAAATATAAATCCAAATAAAAAAGGTATAGCGAAAGTGAAAAAACCATATATAAAACTATGATTCTTATTCTTTTTGAATTGATTTAAATCTATTTCAAGTCCTGATAAAAACATTATATACAATAAACCAGTTGTACTAAGAAGTTCTATTGCTTGATCTCTTGCTAATAAACCAGTAGTATGTGGACCAATAATAATTCCTGCTACAATCAAACCAATAATGCCAGGAATTCTTAGTTTTTCTACTAAAAGAGGAGCGATTAATGTTATAGACATAACAATTGCAAATATTAAAACAGGGTCTCTAATTGGCAATAAATTACTTAACATTTGTTTCTCTTAAAATTTTATTTTTTGTTCATTTAATATTAGTAGAATATAAGAATATTGTCAAATAATAAAGATTATATGAAAAAAAAATTATATATTTTGATTATTGTATAACACAGATTAATCAGATTGTCATGGATTAACACAGATTACAATTTTATTAACATAAAATATAACCTGTGTTAATCCATCTTATATTTAGATAAAATGAGTTAATGAGAGAAAAATAAATATTTTAAATAAAAATCAATGTAATCAGTGTCAATCAGTTACAGTCTGTCCTAATTTATGTTATACATTTCTTTTCTCAATTTTTTAACATCAGCATTTTCGAGATAATCATCGTAGTTCATAAGTTTGTCAATTATACCTTTTGGTGTAATTTCGATAATTCTATTTGCAACAGTTGATATAAGCTCATGGTCATGGGTGGCAAACATCATTCCGCCAGTATATTTTTCCATACCTTCGTTTAATGAAGTAATAGATTCAAGGTCAAGGTGATTGGTTGGCTCATCAAGTATATAAAAATTAGCATTAGATAACATCATTTTTGAAAGCATACACCTAACTTTTTCGCCACCAGATAAAACGCTTGATTTTTTGAGTGTTTCATCACCAGAAAAAAGCATTCTACCCAAAAAGCTTCTAATATAAGTCTCTTCTTGATCTTTAGAATACTGTCTTAGCCAATCAACTAAATTATAGTCATTACTAAAATATTTTGAATTATCTTTTGGAAAATGTGACACTGTTATTGTCTGTCCCCATTTATAAGTTCCACTATCAGGTGTTAATTCACCCATCAATATTTGAAAAAGTGCTGTCTTTGGAACACCATCTGATCCAACAAAGGCAATTTTATCACCTTTATTTATTATAAGATTGATATTATTTAAAACTTTTCGTCCTTCAACTGTTTTAGTGAGATTTTCAATTGTCAATATTTCTTTGCCAGCCTCGCGTTCTGATTTAAAAGCAATGTATGGATAACGACGGGAAGATGGTCTAATATCTTCAAGTGTAAGTTTTTCAATTTCTTTTTTTCTTGAAGTTGCTTGTTTTGCTTTTGATGCATTTGAGGAGAATCTTCTAATAAATTCTTGTAATTCGGAAATTTTAGCTTCTTTCTTTTTATTATCTTCTTTTAATTGCTTCATAATGAGCTGGCTCGAATGATACCAAAAATCATAGTTACCAACGAAAAGTTGGATTTTGCCATAGTCAATATCAGCGATATGCGTACAAACTCTATTTAAAAAGTGTCTATCATGAGATACAACAATTACAGTATTTTCAAAGTTATATAAAAAGTCTTCAAGCCAACTAATTGAGTCTACATCAAGATGGTTGGTCGGTTCGTCAAGTAATAGAATATCAGGATTACCAAATAAAGCCTGTGCTAAAAGAACTCTAACTTTTTCACTACCAGTAAGTTCTTTCATTTTTTTAGTATGAAATTCTTCTTTTATACCAAGACCACTTAAAAGTTGTGCTGCATCAGTTTCTGCATTCCAACCATTTAACTCAGCAAATTCACCTTCTAACTCAGAAATTAGTACTCCATCTTCTTCAGAAAAGTCTGGTTTTGCATATAATATATCTTTTTCTTCCATTATTTCGATTAATTTTTTGTGTCCCATTATTACAGTCTTTAAGACTTCTGTTTCGTCAAACTGAAAATGATCCTGTTTTAAAACTGCTATTCTTTCTCCTGGTGCAGTAATAACATCCCCAGAGTCAGCTTCTATTTCTCCTGAGAGAACTTTTAAAAATGTAGATTTTCCAGAACCATTAGCACCAATTAAGCCGTAACAGTTTCCCGGAGCAAATTTTATAGTAACTTCTTCAAATAATATTCTTTTACCGTATCTAACTGTGATACCACTTGTACTTATCAATTTTAACCCTCACTAAAAAATTAAATATAGTTATTGTGTATAATTTACAATTTAATCTGTGTCAATCTGCGACAATCTGATTTATCTTTGTTATACAATCTTAACTAATCAAAGTCAAGACATTAATTTTTGAAACTTTTCATTTTTTTAGAAAACTAATATTTATATTTAAAAATTTATTGAACTTTTTATAAAATTGAAATATAATCTAAAAATCATTTTATAGGAGATCGTTTTGAAATCAAATTCTATTCAAATAAAAATAATGTCTTTAATAATAATTGCATTGCTTATTATTGTTTTTATATCTTTGTTTTTTTCTATAAATAGTCAAAAAAATCATCTTTTAAAACAAGAAGAGAAAAACTTATCAAAAAATACTTCAATGTTGAATGCTATGATAAGAGAAATAATGCTTAAAGGTCAAAATGACATCGCTTTTAATTTGATGCAAAATTTAAAAAAAATTGAAGATTTTAAAGAATTATCAATTTATAATCCTAATGGAAAAATATCCTTTACTAATGAAAAAAAAACATTTTCAAATAATCCAGTTTTTTTAGAAGTGATAAAAACAAATAAACCGATAGATATTGAAAATAAAGAAACTAAAGAGATGGAATATTTTTTTCCTATACAAAATGAAAAAGAATGTTGGCAATGTCATTCTGATAAGGATGTTATTAGAGGTGTTGCTTATTTTAAAGTATCAATTGCTGGATTATACAAAAATATAAATGAAGGTAGATTAATTCTTTTTTTTATTTTTGTTTTAATTGGTGTAATTTTTGCTGTTATAGTTATAATATTTTTACATAAAATTATCATTAACCCATTATTTTCAATAGGCAGTGCATTTAAAAAAGCAGGAGAAGGTGATTTTGATATAAAAGTTTCTATAAGAAGTAAAGATGAACTTGGTGATTTAGCCTCTTCTTTTAATAACTTTACCAATAATATAAAACAAATTATTATAAAAATAAAAAACATTTCTGAAAATAATAAAACGCTTGGTAACAATTTAAATGTTATTGCATCTGATACTTCATCAAGCACAGAAGAAATTTCTGCTATAATTATGACAAGTAAAGAAAATATTTATATGTTAAATAGAAAAATTAATGAAACAGTGGATTCTATAAAAAATATTAGTCTATCTATCGAAAAAATAGCAAATTTAATTGATAATCAATCAAGTGCTGTAACTCAATCATCATCTTCTATTGAACAAATTGCAAATTCTATTGAAAATATTACAAAAGTAGTTGAAGATAAAAAGAGGCTTTCTGATAGTTTGTCAAATACAGCAAAAGATGGTATTGAAAAAATGGCAGAATCCGTTGAGGCGATAGAAAAAATTTCTAAATCAACTAATAATATGCTTGAGATGATTGGTGTTATAAATAATATTGCTGACCAGACTGATTTACTTGCTATGAACGCTGCGATTGAGGCTGCACATGCTGGAGATGCGGGCAAGGGTTTTGCTGTTGTTGCTGATGAAATTAGAAAATTAGCCGAAATTACTCAAGAAAATGCCAACTCTATTGGTAATGCTTTAAAAAAAGCAGTAGAAGATATTCATCGAGCAAGTAAGCTTAACAATAATGCAGGTGAATCTTTTGATAACCTTGTTCTTGGAATTCAAAATATTCTTAATTTTATGAATGAAATTATGGGTAATATGAAAGAACTTTCTTATGGAAGTAAAGAGATTGTTAGGGCAATAAATTCTTTGCTTGAAATGACAGAGCATATAAAAATAAATTCTAACCAAATTAATGAAAGCTCAAAACATATTAATGAAAATATAACTCAAGTATCTGATTTTTCGTATCAAAGCTCTAATGGAATGGAAGAAGTTTCAAAAGGAGCAATCCAAATTTCAAAATCAATGCTAACTTTAGCAGAGCTTGGTAAAGAAAACGCAGACTCGATAGTTTTACTTGATAAAGAACTTAAAAAATTTAAAACCTAAAATGCCAGAATATATCGAAAAAAATATAAAACAAGCTTTAATTAAAGGTAAATATACAGACTCGTTTTTTATATCTAAATATAGGTTTAATATTTATCGTGGATGCCAAAATTCTTGTGCTTATTGTGATGGGAGAGCAGAAGGCTATTATACTCCTAAAGATTTTGGCAATCAGATTGAAGTTAAAATTAATATTATAGATGTTTTAAAAAAAGAGATACCAAAAATCAAAGAAAAAGGAATAATTTTTGTTGGCGGTGGGGTAGGGGATTCTTATCAAAAACCAGAAGAAAAATATCAACTTGCAAGACAAGTTTTACAATTTTTAAAAGATTATAATTTTCCAATCCACATTTTGACAAAATCTGCTTTGGTTGAAAGAGATTTTGACATATTGCAACAAATTAATGACAAAAATAAATCTACAATTTCTTTTAGTTTTTGTTCAAATAATCAAAAAATAGTGGATATTTTTGAGCCAAATTGTGCGTCTGTCAAAGAACGATTTTATTTATTAGAAAAATTCAAAAAAAATAATTTTTATACTGGTATTATGTATATGCCAGTTATTCCTTTTATTTGCGATAAAAAAGAAGATTTTAACTCTTTTTTAAAAGATGCTAAAAATAGTGGTGTTGATTTTGTTATTTTTAGTGGAATGACTTTAAAAACAGGTATTCAAAAAGATTATTTTCTCAATGTTATAAAAAATAATTATCCAAACTTGTTAGATGACTATGATAAGATATATCCATCTGATAATAAATATGGGGCTGCAAATTCTAAGTACTATACTAAAATTTACACAGATTATTATGAGGTCTTGAAAGAATATAAGATTCCATCTGTAATACCTCACTACATTTATAAAGATAAAATTGAAATGAAAGACGAAGTTGCTATGATTTTGTTTCATATTTATCAACTCTTAAAATCACGAGGTGAGGATAAAAAAGTTTATGAGTTTGCTGCTTGGAATATTCTAAAACTTGAAGAAGATATTATAACTTTAACAAAAGAAAATAAACTTCAGACAATAAAAGGTATAGGGACAGTAATAAGTGGAATTATAAAAGAAATTGTTGAAAAAAGAAGGTGTAATTATTACGAAAAATTATTATAACACGGATTAGCACTGATTTATGGGATGATAACGAGATTGGGGAGATAACGCGGATTAGCACGGATTTATGGGATGATAACAGAGATTAGGGAGATAACACGGATTAGCACGGATTTATGAGATGATAACGGAGATTGGGGAGATAACACGGATTAACGCAGATTATGTTGATTGACATTTAGAATGTTTAAGTATATCAAAAAGTTTTGATTTGTCATAAATTTAAAAAGTTAAATATAGTTATTTTATATATTTACGCTGTTTAATCTGTGTTATATATAATAATTTTTGACAAAGTAAAAACTTTTTAGTATAACACTGATTAGCACGTATTAAAATATGAGACCTTTTAGGTTTTAAAAACCTGAAAGGTCTACAACTACTGTTATATAAATTAATTACAAGCGAGGTTTATATGGTAAAGCCAGATTTTATGCAAAATCCAATCTATATAATTAGAATTCTTGATGATAAAAATAATTTATTACATAAAGGTTTTATGAACACAAAGGCATGGTCAAAAACTCTTGAGACTGGAGAATTATGGGAGTATATAGCAGAAAATGGAAGGGTAATAGGAAAAGATTTTTATCCTTTTGTAATAGATTTTGATAATATAAGAGTGAATAATGATACGTTGGACTTTTTTCTTGTATTAAATACTTATGATGAAGAATCTTCTGTAAATAATATAGAATTAAATGATTCGGTGCTACTTGATTTGGAAAAAATAATTCTAAAAAGAAAACAGGAAATGCCACCTAATTCTTATACAACAAACCTTTTTGAAAAAGGTGAAGAAAAAATTCTTAAAAAACTTGGTGAAGAAACTATTGAGTTAATACTAGCCAGTAAAGAATATGAGGATGATGTTGTATATGAGACTGCGGATTTAATTTATCATATAATGGTTTTATTTGCCTATAAAAATATTTCTTTTAAAGATGTTCTTAAAGAGCTAAAAAGTAGGATGGACAAATGAAAGTTAAGGATGGTTTTGACCCTTCTTCTATAAAAAGAAAACTTGAAATAATTAGAATTAATCCAGATATTTCTTATCTTACAGAAGATCAAAAAGAAGTTTTAAAAAAACTCGTTGAATGTGGTAAAATATTAGATAACGTTTTTTATTTACAAAAATATTCTAAAAACTTTGAATTAAAAGATGAGATTTTAAAATTAGGTAATGATGAAATAACGAATTACTATAAAGTGATGAGCGGACCTTTTGATCAATTAAATGATAATAATTCTTTTATAGAAGGAATAGAAAAAACAGATAAAGGTGGTTTTTATCCAGAAAATCTCACGAAAGAAAGATTTGAAGAGTTTTTAACGAAGAATCCAGATAAAAAAGATAGCCTTATTTCTCCTTATACGGTAATTGTTGAAAAAAAAGACAATTTAGTAGCAATTCCTTATTCTGAATATTATAAGGCCTATTTATCTAAGGCATCTGAAGTTTTATTTGACGCAGCAAATTATGCTGAAAATTTTACTGTTAAATCTTACTTGCAAGCTTATGCGAATGCTTTTCTTACTAATGATTTTCATGAGGCAGATATTCGATGGTTACAACTTGAAAATAATGACATTGAATCTTTAATTGGTCCTCATGAGTTTTATGAAGATAGGTTTTTAGGTTATAAGGCAAGTTTTACATGTTTTGTTGCTGTTAAAAATAGAGAAGAATTTAAAAAATTAACATTAATTCAAAAATTACTCGATAAATTTCAAGAAAATCTACCTATTCCTGATTATTATAAAAAAATAAAAAGAGGTTCTATTTCTCAAATACAAATAGTTAATTTACTTTTTGCATCAGGAGATGCGAGAGGTGCGATACAAACAGCAGCTTTTAACCTTCCCAATTCTCAAAAAATAAGAAGCTTATTTGGTAGTAAAAAAATTTTAATCTATAACATTATGGAAGCAAAATTTAATTCTATAATGAAAAAAATATCTGATAAATTGCTTGATGATAAAGATAAAAGTAAGGTTACTTTTGCATCTTATTTTAACTTTATTTTAATGCACGAGATTAGCCACGAACTTGGCATTGGATTTGTAAAAGATGATAATGGTAATTTATATGAGATAAGTTATTATTTAAAAGACTTATACACAGTAATAGAAGAAGCAAAAGCTGATGTTATGGGTATGTTTTTGTTGATTTATCTTGTTAAAGAATATTTTTTAACAGATTGTAGTTTTGTTGAAATATCAACGACTTATTTAATTGGGTTACTTCGTTCTATGAGGTTTGGTAAAGAAAATGCTCATGGACTTGCAAGTATTATCCAATGGAATTATTTAAAAAAAGAAGGCGTTATTGTTCCTTCAAAAAATGGCATCTCTTTGTCTTTGGATTTACATAAATTTGAAAAAATAATTGAAAATATTCTTACTGTCATTTTAACTTTACAAGGTGAAGGTGATTATGAAAAAACAAAAGAGTTTATAGATGAATATTCTTATATGGATTCGTCTTTGACTAATTATATAGAAGACATAAATACTTTAGCAATAGATGTTTATCCTTATTTTCCTTTTGCTGGAGAGGAAGAACCAATTTTATAACACAGATTAGCAGATTTTCACTGATAACACGGATTTAACATTATCTAATTTGGGTTATGTGTCGTATATATTTTTAATTTTTCATGTAGTTCTTCTTTTTTTATTGGTTTTGATATAAAATCATCCATTCCAGCCTCTATACATTTTTCTTTGTCTTCTGCAAATGCGTTGGCTGTTAATGCTATAATTGGGATATGTTTATTGGTGAGTTTTTCTTTTTCTCTAATTTTTTTTGAGGCTTCAATACCATCCATCTCTGGCATTAACATATCCATAAGAATAATGCTATATTCTTTTTCTTCAATTTTTTTGAGTGCTTCTATGCCATTATTAGCAATATCAACTTGATAACCTAATTTTGTTAACAAGAAAAAAGCAAGTTTTTGATTTACTTCATTATCTTCTACAAGTAAAATTATATATTTTTCTTTAGCAGGAGACTTATTGATTGCTTTAACCTCTTTTACTTCTTCGAGTTCTTCAATATTATCAAGCTCTCTCATTTTTTTTCCAATTTTTAAACTGATTGTAAAATAGAAAGTAGTACCTTGATTATCCTTGCTTTCAAACCATATTTTACCTTGCATAAGTTCTACAAGACTTTTTGAAATAACAAGCCCAAGCCCTGTACCTCCATATTTACGAGTTGTAGAAATATCTGCTTGAGTAAAAACATTAAAAAGTTTAGATTGTTTTTCTTTAGAGATGCCAATGCCAGTATCAGAAATTGCAAATTTTAAAATTATTTTTTCATCGTCTTTTTCCGAAAGATAACAATTTATTTTTACACTACCATCTTCTGTAAATTTTATGGCATTTCCACATAAATTAATTAAAATTTGTCTTAATCTAATGGGGTCTCCTATTATTGAGTCTGGTATATTTTTATCTATCTCATAAGATAATGTTAAAGATTTTTTTAGTGCTTGTAAAGATAAAGTTTTAATTATGCTTTCAATCAAATTATAAAGACTAAAATTAGTCTGTTCTATTACTATTTTTCCTGCTTCAATTTTTGAGTAATCTAATATATCGTTTATAATATCTAACAAATATGAAGAAGAATTACGAATCATTTGAAGATACTCTTTTTGTTCATTATTAATTTTTATTGTTAAAAGTATATCTGTAAATCCAACAATAGCATTCATTGGTGTCCTAATTTCATGGCTCATATTAGCAAGAAATTGGCTTTTTAATTTATTTGCTTCTTCTGCAGACATTTTTTCTTTTTTTAGTCTCTCTTCATAAGTTTTTAACTCTGTTATATCTCTTACATATCCAAGAGTTCCTATTATTTTGTTGTTTTTATCAAATATAGGAGATTTAAAAGTTTCATACCATTCTTCTTTATTATTTTTAGTTGTTAATTTTTCAAGAGTTTTTTTATTTCCAGTTTTTATTACTTTCATATCATCACTTACATAATGATTGGCTTTTTCTTTATCAGTAGCAAAAACTTCAAAGTCATTTTTTCTAATTACTTCTTGGGTAGAAACTTTGTGATATTTACAAAACTCATTATTTACAGAAAGATAGACTCCTTTTTCGTCTTTAACCCAAATAATAAAAGGAATGTTATCAATTATAGATTGTTGAATTCCTATATATTTTTCTATATATCTAAAAAAATATTTAGGTAAGAAAATTACTAAAATTATTATTATACAAAGTATAACAGTGCAACCTAAGATAATAAATAATAATTCTTCATAAAAATGTTTTTTATGCAATTTTTCTTCTGATTTTATTTCCATATTAAATTTATCAAAATATGTTCCTGTTCCTATAATCCAACCCCATTCTTTAAAAAATTTTGCATAAGTAAGTTTTTCTTCATGTTCTTTTTTCCCAATTTTTGGATAATAATATTTTTCATATACTTCTCCGTTTTTTATTGCTCCATCTACTAATTTTTCTATAAATTTATTACCTTTTATATCAACTAAGTCTTTAATATATGTATTTTCTTCTAATGGAATAGCCTTTGATGCAATAAGAATGTAGTCTGTTGTGATTATCCAAAAATATCCGTATTTTTCATATTTTAAATTTTTAATTATTTTTATTACAGTCTCTTTTGCTACACTTTCTAAAATTTCTTTTTTTTCAATTTTTTCTTTATAGATTTCTAATATTCCACAAACCATATCCAATTTTTCTTTTAATTCATTTTTTTGTGATTGTAATTTGTTTTCTTTGTAAAAACTTAGTTCGTTTTTTTTTTGAGTAAAATTAATATAGATAATGCTAATTATATAGAAAGTAAAAGATATAAATAAAACAATGAAAAAAGGAATAAATAATTTGAATTTTATATTTTTTTTTATATTAAAAATATTATTTTCAATTGTTTGTTTCATAAATTTACTCTGCTTTAAATTTTATTATTTCAGTATTTAATATTTCGACATTCTCAGCATTTTTACTACTTGTTTCTGCAAGTATTTGTGATTGTTTGGATAATTCTTGCATTCCCAAATTGATTTCTTGGATAGACATAAAATTATCATCTGATGTTTCTTTAACTATATTTATGGAATCTTCTATTATTTTTGTTTTTTCTATCATATTATTTGAAGAATCATTTACATAAATTGTAATTTTAATTAAGTCATTCATTTTGCCACTCATTTCTTCAACATATCCAGATACTTCGTTTAATTTATTAATCATTGTGTTTAGAGTCTCAGTCATTATTGAAACATTGTTAAAAATATTTATCATTTTAGATTCTGTTCCTTTTGATAGCGTAACAGTGTTATTTATTTTTTCAATTGTATGTTTCAAAGTAGAAGTTATTTCTTTAGAATTATTTTGTGTAGCATCTGCAAGTTTTCTTATTTCGTCTGCAACAACAGAAAATCCTTTACCGTATTCTCCTGCATGAGCTGCTTCAATTGAGGCATTCATAGCCAAAAGATTTGTTTGGTCTGCAATATTATTTATTACATCAATTAATTGTAAAATTAAATCGGCTTCTTTGGATATTTCTGATATGGAGTCAACAATTTTAAAAATTTCTTCATTCCCATCCTTTATAGTAACACTAATATTGTCTGTTATCTGTTTTTTGTCGTTTGCCTCCATAGTAATAGACATAAGATGAGATATAAATTTTTCAATAATTGAGGCTGTTTCTGTAATAGAAAGAGATTGATTATTTATATTTTCATTTACACTCTTAACAGATTTGTTTATTTCTTCTTTTGCAGAATCTACAATTTCCATTTCTTGATTTAGAATTTCTGTTTTATTTTTTATCATTTCCATATTCGCACTAATTTCTTGCATCGTTGCTGATGCTTGTTCATTATTTGTTGCAAGATTATATCCAAGTTCTTGAATTTTTTGCGTAACATCTTTAAAATTTATTAGAGTATTATTAATATCCACAATAAATTTGTTAAAACTATCGGCAAGCTTACCTATGTCGTCATTAGATTGTAGTTTTATTTTTTTTGTTAAATCTTTTGTTTGAATTATTTCATTAATATTTTTTGAAATTTGTGAAATAGGCATAATCATTCTTTGCGTAAAAATCAATAAAATAATGGTAGAGATAAACAATGCAAATATTACTAAAATTAATATTTTTAATCTATCTAATTCAAACCTTTTTTTGGTATTAGATTCTTTGATAAGTGTTTGATTAATATCTTCAATGTAATTCCCAGTTCCTATAACCCAACCAAAAGGTTTAAAAAGTAAGCTATATCCTCTCTTTTGTTTTGATTCAGTTTCTCCCTTTTTAGGAAACCAATAATCTGTGTATCCTCCACCATTTTGTTTACCATTTTCTATTATTTCTTTGATAAAATATTTACTTTTTGAGTCTTGTAAATTATATCTATTTTTGCCTTCCATTTGGTTTCCATATAAAACAATACAAACACCTTCTATTGTATCAGCCCAAAAATAGCCATCTTTTTTTTCTCCATATCTCAGATCCCTTAATAAATTAATACCAAGATTTTTTGCATCTTCTTCTGAAATTTTGCCATTTTGTTGCATATCATAAATTTTTTGTAATAAAGAATGTGCTGTTAATACTTGATTTTTTATCATTAAATCATAGTTTTCTGTTAGAGTAGTAGACAATTCTTTTAATTCTCTTTTATAACTTAGTTGAAGTATCTGAATTATTATAATACTTATTAATATTGAGGCGATAGTATTTATTATCAAAGTTAAAATTAATAATTTAGTAGAAATTTTTCGCATAATATCCTTCTTTAATTTGTTAGAAATTATAAAATACAGTTTAATTTTAACTATTTTTTATAATTTAATCAAGAGTTTTTAAATTTAAATAAAAAAGATCAAATTTAAACTTTGTCTTTTATAGCGAAATAAAAGCATTCTACTTGATATATTGGTAAAATTTTTATTTAATACTCTTGTTTGAGTTATTTCTAATATATAAAATAAATATTATTTAAATATAATATTTACATAAAATTTTTTGACAAATTTTAAAATTTTGAGTATAGATAAAACAGAGGATTAATAATCTGTATAATCCCTCTCAATCTGTAAAAATCTGTGTTATAGGGATAAAAAAAAATTGAATATACTTGTAGCTCATAATTATTATATCCAAAGAGGTGGAGAAGATTCTGTTTTTGAGAATGAAATAAAAGCTTTAAAAGATGCTGGGCATAATGTAATAAAATATAGCAGACACAATGACGAAACAAAAAAGAGTGGCTTTATAAAAAGAATATTGTTTTTTTTTGAGGCTATCAATAGTAAAAAAACAATTAAAGACTTAAAAGATATTATAAAAAAAAATAAAATTGATATTGCTCATATTCACAATACTTTTCCTTTGATTTCGCCTTCAATTTATAGATTTTTGCGTAAGAATCATATTAAAATAGTGCAAACCATACATAATTATAGATTTTTATGCCCAAATGGTTTATTTTATACAAAAAATAAAATATGTACTCTTTGTAAAGATGGAAAGTATTTCAATTGCGTAAAAAATAAATGTTATAAAGATTCTAATATTTTTTCTTTTTTGTATTATTTAATTATAAAACTAAATAGAAAAGTTTTTAAAAATAGCATCAATGGTTTTATTGCTTTAACTGAGTTTACAAAAAATATTTTTATAGAATCTGGTTTTAAAAAAGAAAAAATTTATATTAAACAAAATGGTTTTTATGACACACAAATAAAAAGAATGAATTCAAAAGGATATTTTTTGTTTCTTGGAAGGTTATCGCAAGAAAAAGGGATTGATTTTTTACTAGAAAGTTTTACTAAATTACCTGATTTTAGACTAAAAATCGCTGGAATTTCCGACAATATTAACCAATTAAAAGAAAAATACAAATATTATCAAAATATAGACTTTTTAGGTTTTGTTTCAGGGGAACAAAAAGACTTGTTGATTGCAGAAGCGATTGCTTTACTTGTTCCTTCAATTTGGTATGAAAATTATCCAATATCAATTGTAGAAGCCTTTAGAAGTGGAATTCCTGTAATTGGTAGCAATATTGGTGGTATTCCTTATATAATTACAGATAATCAAAATGGATATATATTTGAGACTAATAATTTTGATGATTTTAGACAAAATATAACTAATATAAGTAATGATTTATCGTTAAGAGAAAAACTTGGAGATAATGCACGAGAATATTTTATAAAAAATATGGAATTTTCTAAAAATATTAAAATACTTTTAGATATTTATGGAGATGTTTTAAATGTCAAAAATTAATATTTGTGGAATTTTGTTTGATAATGTTACAATGGATCAAGCAATTTCTGCTATGGAAGAAAAAATTAAAAATCATAAAAATAATGAATCTTCTGGCTTTTTATTTGTTGCAAATCAAGATATTATAAATAGAATGCAAAAGATTAAAGAACTTACCCTTGATGGGTTAAATGAGGCGTTTTTAACTATTCCAGATGGATATTCTATTGTATATGCTGCCAAATTTTTAAAAACACCATTAAAAGAGCGTGTTACAGGTCCTGATTTGATGGAAAAATTTATGGAACTTTCTAACTCAAAATCTTATAAACATTTTTTTTTGGGTGCTAAAGAAGGTGTTGGACAAAAATTAAAAGATAACTTTTTAGCTAAATATCCACAGATAAAAATAGTTGGTGTGTATTCTCCTCCTTTTTGTGATGAATTTTCTATCGAAGAAAACCAAAAAATTATTGATATGATAAATAATTCAAATACAGATGTTTTGTGGGTCTCTTTTGGTTGCCCAAAGCAAGAAAAATGGATTTTGCAAAACAAAGATAAAATTAAAACACCTATCTCTGTTGGTATTGGGGCTGCCTTTGATTTTCATTCTGGCAATCTCAAAAGGGCTCCTAAATGGGTACAAAATTTACGGATGGAATGGTTTTATAGATTTTTACAAGAGCCAAAAAGATTATGGAAAAGATATTTTGTTGGTGGTTTTAATTTTTTGACTTTACTTTTAAAGGAAAAGAAGTATAATAGAAGTAGGGGTGTTTAAAATGGAGAGTAATTTTTATAGTTTGATAAAAGTTAGTAATAGTGAGATTAAAGATACAGATTCTATTTTGTTGAATATTGAGGCAATTAAAAAAGATTATAATTATTTGGGACTGTGGTATGCCTATGATGGAAATGAGGATGTATCACTTACCACACAACTTTATTCTTCAAATGGAGAACAAAATATTCTACCAAAAGATTTTTATGAAGAAATAAAAGAGGCTCAATTTAAAAATACAAAGCGTTATGAAATTAAAAATATTGATGATAAATGGATATGGATTTGTGTTAAAGTTCATAATGAAAATCATTGTTTAATAAAAACAGGTTCTTATAAAGAAGGTAAATTATACATAAATTATAAATTAATTCACAATAAACATAATAGTTTTAGCGTAATTGGAAGTGGTGTTATAAAAACTTCTAACGCAATGTTTGTTCCAATTTATATTGAGGATAATAAATCACCGATAGATTATAAAGATGCCATAATGTATTTAGTTTTTATAAAAAATTTACCTCCAGAAGATTGGGCTGTTTCACATCAAAGTTTTGGGATAGAAGGACTCCCATTAATTACTGAGGTAGCCAAATTCCCTGATGACAAAAAATATACTTTATGGAATGGTCAAACTCCTTTTAAAAAATAAACTATCCCATAAAATTTTATTTTATTCACCTATAATTTTAATTAATACTCTCTTTTTTCTTTGTCCATCAAATTCACCATAAAATATTTGTTCCCATGGTCCAAAATCAAGTTTTCCATTAGTAATAGCTACAACAACTTCTCTACCCATTATTTGTCTTTTCAAATGAGCATCTCCATTATCTTCACCTGTTCTATTATGTAAATACTGAGATATAGGAGAATGAGGAGCAAGTTTTTCAAGCCATAATTTGTAGTCTTCATGCAATCCAGATTCATTATCATTTATAAAAACACTGGCTGTTATGTGCATTGCATTAACAAGACAAAGCCCTTCTTTTATCGAACTTTCTTTTAGTGTTTTTTCGACTTCGTCTGTTATGTTGATAAATTCAACTTTTGATTTTGTGTTAAAAAATAATTCTTTTCTAAATGATTTCATGTTTTAGTCCTTATATACCTTTTAAGAATAATTTTTTTTCCAGCAATTTTATTATATCACATTTTTTTAAAAATTTATTAAATTCATAAAAATTTATTTTTTTTAAAAATTTAAGTTGACATGCATTACAAAAAAATTTATCCTTTACATAGTATTCTACAAATAGGAGAATAAAATGGCAAGAGTTATATTAAAAGATGTTGACAAAATCTATCCGGGTAATGTACATGTTGTTAAGAAGAACAACATCGAAATTAAAGACGGGGAATTCTGCGTATTGGTAGGACCTTCTGGTTGTGGTAAGTCAACAACTCTTAGAATGATTGCAGGACTCGAAGAAATTACAAATGGAGAACTTCTCATCGATGATAGAGTGATGAATAATGTTCCTCCAAAAGACAGAGATATTGGTATGGTTTTCCAAAACTATGCTTTATATCCGCACATGAGCGTTTATGAAAATATGGCTTTTGGGTTAAAAATTAGAAAATTCCCAAAAGATGAAATCGAAAAAAGAGTAATGGAAGCAGCAAGAATTCTTCATATTGAAAGCTTGCTTGATAGAAAACCAAAGGCTTTGTCTG
>MIAN01000149.1:19731-27215 GCA_001829125.1 Spirochaetes bacterium GWB1_27_13
AAGACAGAGAGTTGCAATGGGAAGAACAATAGTAAGAAAGCCAAAAGTTTTCTTATTTGACGAACCTCTTTCTAACCTAGATGCAAAATTGAGAGTAACAATGAGAGCTGAAATTTCAAGACTCCATCATAAACTTGGTAATACAATGGTTTATGTTACTCACGATCAGGTTGAAGCAATGACAATGGCTGATAAAATTGCAGTAATGTATAATGGATATGTTCAACAATTTGATACTCCATTAAATCTTTATAATTTCCCTAAAAATAAATTTGTAGCTGGATTTATTGGGTCTCCTTCAATGAACTTTATTACATGTAAAGTTAAAGGTACCCCAGATGATATTAAAGTAGAACATAAAGATTTTACTATTACTCCAACAAAAGAGCAACAAGATAAAATAAAACCATATCTTAACAAAGAAGTAGTCTTTGGGGTAAGACCAGAAGATTTACTTTTAGAATCAACTGGTGAAAACAAAATTAGAGTAATTGTTGATGTTATTGAACCATTGGGAGCAGAAACTTATTTATATCTTTCTACAAGCGATGGGTCTTCATTAATGGCAAGAGTAGATCCGCACATTTCACATAAAGTTGGTGATACAATCGAATTTGGAGTTGCTATCCAAAAATGTCATTTCTTTGATACTGCTCCTGTTACAGCAGATACTGGAAATGTTGAAGAAAAGTGTCTTATATAATACAGATTTGCATTGATTAAGGATAGATTAACATAGATTAGGCTGATTGTTTTAAATTAGCCTTAATCTGTGATAAATTTACTAAAATTTTGAATAATTTGTTAAAAGCGATATTTGCGAATGTCGCTTTTTTTATTCCTTTTTTATACTACCCAAACATCCTATCTCCCTGTGTAGATTTATCATTCATCAAGTTTATATATTGAAATGTTTTAGGTTTGTCAGAAATCACAAAATCTAATTGTTTTAATATCAAGTAATTACGCGATTTAATATGTATTAATCTGCGACAATCTGGTTAATCAGTGTTATAGTAATCCATAAATTCTTCATTCCCACAATTTTGACATTTATACCAGATCAAGATGTCATCTTTCACATTCATTTCACGAAGTTTTTCTATATTTTTAGAATTACATTTTGAGCATCGTAAAGAAATATTGATTTCAACAAATTGTGGCTTTTGATGCTTAGGATAAATAATTTCTTGAGCATTTTCATCGGTTATAGGATAAAGTTTTTCTACGGTGAGCATTTCTTCTGCAAAATAATCAAACTCATCTTTTATTATTCTTAAAAAATAAGTTTTGCATTCAGGGCATTGATAAAGAGCAGATATGCCCCATGATATAGATTGTTTTATAATAGTTAGAGAATTCAGGTTTTTAGGAAATTTATCATTATAAGGTTCATTTTTTGAATTTTCAATTTCCCAACCATCTTTTTGAAAAATTCCACATATCAAACAATTATTTTTTTTCATACTCATTTATCCCTAACTATATTTTTTTTATTCCTTTTTTACTCCACTTTTTAAAATAACCAATGAGTTTCCAATGCCTTCAATATAAGGATTTTCAAAAATATTTTTTTCTTCAATACCAATTTTATCTTCTTTAACACTGTATGTATTTAGTAAAATTTCTTTTATTTTTTGTATTCTTTTGTATGAAAGGTTGTAATAATCAGAAGAAGAAATAGTTATATTTTGTAAAATAATCTCTTTTAATTGAGTATTACTTGTATTTTCTGGTATATTACCTATATTTAATGATAAATGTATTTTTTTTAATATATTTAATTCTTCTTCTGAGTTTTCTATCGGAATGCTATTATTATATAGAATTATTTTTTCTTTTAGAATATCATTTTTTAGAACTAAAGTATCTTTATTTTTATCAACGTAACCTTCTATAACAAAATATTTATTTTTCTTTTTAAAATTTGCAATCATATCAGCCGAAAAAAGGTCTTCACTTGTGTTACTAATTTCATCTCTACCTGCTTTAAAATAAATAATGTCATAATAAGAGTCTGCATTAAAATTAGAGAACATTGGTAAAAAATCCCTTGGTGTATTTGTAATAATATCCATAAAAACGTTAAAAAAAGTTTCCTTATAATCAATATTTAATTTGTCTAATTTTCCATTTATGGGAATTTCTAAGTTAATATTACCATCATCATCCTCAATTTTTGGAATAATTTCAGATATATCTATTATTTTTTTGTTATTTTTTACTAATTTTAAATTATTTAGTTTTATATTAAAATTTAACTTGAGATTTTCATTTTTTATTTCATATTTTGAATTAATATTAGCAGTACCATTTGTAATTTTATAACCAAGATATTTTTCTGCATAACTTGAGAATATTGGAGAATATAAGTCTTTTGTATCGAATGTTCCTTTTATTCCAGTGAGTTTACCTATTTTAAAATCAAAATTAAAAGTGTTTCTTTGATTTATAAAGCCATTGATTTTAATACTACCTTCAGGGTAAATTTCTGATGGATAATTTATTAATTCACAGTTTATTTGCGATAAATCAATAAAAAATGGGTTGTTTAATGATAAATCATTAAAATTTAGTTTTTTTATACTGAATTTCATTAAATCTATATTTATATTTGTAGAATATTCTGTTTTATCTTTTTTTTGAAATAATGGAAAAATTGAAAATAGATAAATTTTATTATCTTTTCCTATAAAAAATGTTGCATAATTTGAAACTAGCTCAATATTTTTAAAACTTATATATGACTTTGGATAATTTATTTTATCAACCACAGTTGAAAGTTTTTCTATTTTAAGTACAGGAACATCATCTTTATATAAATTAGCATTTTCGATTAATAAATCAGCACTACCTGTTAAAATTTTATTTGTGTTATCATAACTTATTTTTGGATTTATTAAAACATTACCAAGAGTAAAATTAAAATTTAAATCTTTTGATTGATATGTACCTTTAATTTTATTTAAGACAATTTCTTCTGTTAAAAGTGATAATTTTTCTAAATTTTCTTTATTAAAATTTATAAAATAAGATTTTTGTTTTTCTTCAAATTTTAAATCTAAATTTTTTATAACTGTACCGTTTTTTGAAATAGGAAATTCTAAATTTTTAACACTCAAAGATTTTAGAAAAAGTATTTTTTCTAAAGAATCAAATTTTTCAATATTTAAATTTAATTCATCAAATTTAAGATGATTTTCAAACAAAGGATTTATAGTATAATCCATATTACTTAAAGTAAGATACCCAGAGAGTAAAAATATTCCTTTTATATAAGAAATGTTTCCTTTAAAAGAATTTAGAAAACAATAATCTAAATTTGTTAATTTATTTTTTATGCCATTCAATTTTGTCAAATTTAAACCAAAAACAAAAAAATTATCAAAAATTATGGATTTATCAAAGAAATTAAAGTATCCAGTAGTTTTTAAATTTTCTATATTAGTTTCTGTTAAATCCAAAGAAAAATTTATATTACCGTTTTGATAGTTAGAAAAGTCATTTGATTTAAAATTTGTTACAAAAAAGTTGTAATTTTGAGAGTTTATATCATCGATTAGATTGGTTGATAAATTTTTTATCAATATTTCTTTTGAAAAAAACTTAAAACCAGATTTTTTACCTTTCGATTTTTGTAAAACCTTTGATTTTTTTTCTTCATTATTAGAGTATATTAAATTTAATTTGCCAGATGATATTTCTAAAGAATCTAATAAAAGTTCTTTTTGAAAAATATTGTAATTTTTTATTTTTGCAAACCCATTAATTTTATCAATAAAGAATATTTTTGTATGATTATCCATTAATTTTAAATTTGAAGTTTGTAAATTGCCATTTATGATAAAATCTGGCTTTTTATCTTTGTAGCTTTTAAATTTTAATTTAAGATTTGTAGTTGCAAGTCCTGAAACTATTTGAATATCATTAATCGGTGGTATAAAAATTAATACTTTTGTTAAATCAAAATTATTTAATTCTAATAAAAATTCATTAATAGTACCGTCTTTTTGAATAGTTGTTTTTCCATCAAGTTTTATTAACTGGTTACCTATTCTAAAATGTATTTTTGGTTTTAATTCTTTATCTGTTTTAGAAAAATCAACACCAGGTAAAAATACATTCAAATTATCAACGATTGGAATAAACTTTTTTTTGACCAATAAATTTATTTCACCATCAACTATTTCTATATTATCAATAGCAAATGGAAAACTAAAACCTTGTGATTTTTTTTGATTATCTTTTGTATTAATAAAATTTGGCAATTTATAGCTATTTTCGCCTATTTTTTCAAAGAATGTTTTTGGATTTTCAATATAAATATAAGAAATTGTTGGTGATAATTTTATTGTTTTAAAGACATTTAAATCAATAATTATCTTTTTTGCATAAAAAAGTTCCAAATTATCTTTTGTTAAAAATTTTAAATTATCAACTTCTACTTTACCATTAAATACAGAAAAGTTGAGTTTATCATAAGTTAAAATTCTATCTAAAAACTTTGATACAAAAAATTTTGAATTATAAATAACAATATAAGAAGTACCTATTAATAATAGGACAAGAAACAGAGAAAACAAAATAAATTTTAGAAAAAATCTTTTTTTCTTTTTTTTCATAATTTAAAAATTTCAAGGCTGGGACATCCAGCCTTAAAAAAAGAATTATCTTCTCTTTTCATCTTTATTTTTACATTCAATACATTTTGTAGCCCAAGGAATGGCATCCAATCTGTTTTTTGTAATCTCATTTCCACAAGAAATACATTTACCGAAGCTTTTTTCTTTAATTCTTCTTAATGCGGATTCAATCGCAAGTAAAGATTGCTGATTTTTTGTACTCATTATGTTTAAGATGTTCTGCATAACAGTATTAGATGCTTCATCAACAGAATCATTAACATTATGAGAGTCATTATCAAGCATACTTCTAACTGAATCATTATTTTCTACTAATTCTTTCAAAAGTTCTTCTCTTTCTTTCAAAAGAAGTTCTTTATAATATTGTATTTGGTCATCAGTCATAATGTCTCACTTTTTGAAAAGTTTTATGGTATATATAATTTTTTTTAAATTTTGTCAAGATATTTAGAACTTAAAAAGGAATCTTTATTCTGGACTAAAAAATAATAATAATTTACTTGTTTTTTTAATTTATATTTGTTATATTTAATTTAGTTTCATTGCATCTATTTTTGACTCATTATATATACTTAAAAGGTTTTAGTTCGTGTGTACAACAAAAATTATATGAGTAAGATGACATACCTCTTAAGGGATGTATTGACAATCAAAAAATTGTCAATATAAACTTATCAAGTAAATAAAACCAAAAAATATATCGAAACTGAATGGAAAATTCTTATTTTAGTAGTTTTTTTAAATACTACAACCTGTTTTTCATAAATAGAATCTACAAAAATCAGTTTAGATATATACTGTAAGGAAATTTCATGAGCAGTATAAATGGATAATATATTAATTTAAGGAAAATTATGGAGAAATTTAGGATTTTAGGATTATCTGAAGCTTCTATAAAGGCTTTAGAACACAAAGGATTTGAAGAACCAACAGAAATACAGGAAAAAACAATTCCTTTGTTACTACAAAGCAATAAAAATATTATTGCCCAAGCTCAGACAGGTACTGGAAAAACAGCAGTTTTTGGGCTTACATTTATAGAAAAATTATTACGAGATGCTAAACATACTCAAGCATTAGTATTAACCCCAACAAGAGAGTTAGCGATACAGGTCGCAGAAGAA
The DNA here is from genome assembly GCA_001829125.1 of Spirochaetes bacterium GWB1_27_13. GTDB lineage: Bacteria > Spirochaetota > GWE2-31-10 > GWE2-31-10 > MWDO01 > GWC1-27-15. Next base: position 25,499 of record MIAN01000149.1, read on the forward strand.
ATAAATTCTTTAAAAGGCGACAATCAGTTAAAAATCGTGCCTATTTATGGTGGACAATCAATAACATTGCAATTAAAACAATTAAAATATGGTGTTGATATAATTATTGGAACTCCAGGTAGAATTTTAGACCATATAAGACAAAAATCATTGACTTTAACTCATATTAAATATGCAGTTTTAGATGAAGCAGATGAAATGTTAAATATGGGTTTTATTGATGATGTTGAAGAAATTTTAAGTCATACAAATAAGACTAAACAATTATTACTCTTTTCTGCAACAATGCCAGAACGAATTATGTCATTAGCAAGGAAACACATGTCTGATTATACCTTAATTCAGGCAAAAAAAACTCAATTAACAACTAATCTTGTCGACCAAATATACTTTGAAGTAAGAGAAAGTGATAAATTTGAGGCTCTTTGTAGAATAATTGATATTGAAAAAAATTTTTATGGAATTATTTTTTGTAGAACTAAAAATGAAGTTGATGCTATTACTACAAAATTGGCTGATAGAGGATATAATGCAGAATGTTTGCATGGTGACATTGCTCAAAGACAAAGAGAACAAATATTAACTAGTTTTAAAAATAAAAAAATAATGACACTCGTTGCAACTGACGTAGCGGCAAGAGGTATTGACGTTAATAATTTAAGTCATGTTATAAATTATTCTTTACCACAAGACCCAGAATCTTATGTTCATAGAATAGGAAGAACGGGTAGGGCAGGGAATGAAGGTACAGCAATTACATTCGTTACACCTGATGAATATAGAAGACTTTCATTTATAATGAAAATGACAAAAACTGATATACGAAAAGAACAAATACCTGATGCAGAAGAAATTATTGCAATAAAAAAAGAAAGATTAAACTCCGAACTAAAAAAAATAATTGAAACTGAAAATCTTCAATATTATAAAGATATGGTAGATTCAATTGTTGGTGATATTGATAAAACAATTGCTTTAGCAGCTATTTTAAAGTATTCTTTTTCGGAAGAGTTTGATATAAGTAATTATAACACTATAAAACCACTAAATATCAGCAAAAAATCATATTCTAGTAATAATAATGAGCAAACTCGTCTTTTTATTACCATTGGTAGACTTGATAAGATGACACCAAGAGAACTTGTAAAATTTATCGAAGATGAAACTGGAGTTAGCAAAAATTTTATAAACAATGTTGATATATTTGATTCTTTTTCATTTATTACAGTTCCGTTTGAAGAGGCAGAATTAATACTTGAAAAATTTAAAGAACGAAAAAAAGGATCAAGAGTTGTAGTTCAAAAAGCGTCTGGCAAAAAAGGTAAGAAAAAATAAACTGAAACACTAATAACTAAAAATAAAGCGACATTTGTAAATGTCGCTTTTTTTGTTATATAACACAGATTTATAGATTTTATCATAGTAATTACATCTAATCCGTGTTAATCTACGAGAATCTGATATAATCAGTGTTATACAATTTTGTTTTTTTTATCAACAAAAACGACATTTGGCTTGTGATTTTTTGCTTCATTCTCATCCATTAAAGCATAAGCAATAATAACTACTTCATCACCAGTATAGCCAAGTCTTGCAGCAGGTCCATTTAAACAAATAATTCCAGAGCCTCTTTCACCTTTAATAACATAGGTTTCAAGTCTAACACCATTACTCATATTTAAAACTTGAACTCTCTCATAAGGAAGCATATTTGCTT
>MIAN01000150.1 GCA_001829125.1 Spirochaetes bacterium GWB1_27_13
GTATTATGTCAGAATATGCTCATAGTTTGAGTGGTATTGATATTCATCCTGGTGCAAAAATTGGAGAATCTTTTTTTATAGACCATGGTACTGGCATTGTAATAGGTGAGACTTGTGATATTGGTAATAATGTTAAAATGTATCAAGGAGTTACTCTTGGTGCTTTGAGCTTTCCAAAAGATGAAAAAGGCAATATTATAAAAGGGAAAAAAAGACACCCAACAATAGAAGATAATGTAACAATATATGCTGGTGCAACAATACTTGGTGGCGATACAGTTATTGGTAAAAATACAGTAGTTGGTGGTAATGTGTGGATAGTATCAACCATTCCTCCAAACTCAAAAGTTCTAATGCCAGAGGCTCAAACAAAAGCGGTCGTACAAACAAGGGGTTAATAATTTTTAACCATAAATTATATAGAAACAAGGGTCGTTATCCCTTGTTTCCATAGAGCAGTCTTTTTTCTAATTTTGAGTTTATCTTTTAAAATTGATTATTTGGGCAATCTCCATGAAAACCGCCGCCAGTTCCAAAACCACCTTTGTCTTTACCTTTTCCAAAAGGATGTTTCTTATTTGGACCAAATCCTTTCATCATTGGCTTTAATGTAACGATTTTATCGTCTTTTTTCAATTCTTTTGCAATTATATGGCTTTTTCCATTAACTGAGTATTTAAATCCAGTAATTTGAACTTTATCATTCTCTTGTAACTTAACACTTAAAGAATCAAAAATCCATTTTGGACCAAGAAAGACAGTAGCATCACCTTTGTCTGTTTTAACAAGGATTGCTAATTTTGAAGTGTAACCATCCATTGTTGGAAATTCATAAATTTTTGTTATAACACCTTCAATATTTTCTTCTTTTAAATTTGCTTTATCAAATGGACTGTCAAATCCTTGAGAAAAAGAATTTACTGCAACTAAAAATGCAATAATTGTAACTAATAATAATTTTTGTTTCATAAAATCTCCTTGATTTTTTTTAAAATTTTGTAACAAGCTTGTTTGTATATGTAGTGTTAAAATTATTAATTTTGTTCCAAAATTTTTTTAATAAATTTTAATTTTTATTACAACACAATTTTATTGAGATTTTATAAAAAAAATGTTAGAATTATAATACTGATTGGCATAGATTTGTATTAATTAACACAGATTACGCTATTTTTAACCAATTGATTTTTTAAAAATCTTTTTACTTATGAAAGTGTAATCAGTGTCAAATTGTCCCATAAATCTGTGATAATCTGTGTATATCAAATAAAAAATATTTGTGAGGTGGTTCAATGACCAAAAATGAACTTTCTATTGAAGAAATAATGGGAAAAATTAAAAAAGATATTGAAACTCTCAAGGTAAAAAAAACATTCAATCAAATACAAAATAAATTTGTATATAATATTGAAGACTTATTAAATTTTGATGATGATGATTTTGTAAAAAATGCGTATAAGATATTACTTGGAAGAGAAGCAGATAAAGATGGGCTTGATATTAGTCTAGAAAAATTAAGAAATAGAGTCTTAACAAAAAAACAAATAATTGAATCATTGTATCATTGTGGAGAATCAAGAAATTTTAAACCAAATGTGTTTTTATCTAACCAAAATTCAATCTCTCCAATAAGTTTTAAGACGAATATGGTTTATTCTATGGAAGAGTTGATAAAACTTGATGGTGAAGATTTTTTAAAAAATGCTTACAAATCAATACTCGGTAGAGATGTGGACGTATCTGGATTAAAAAGTGGTTTAGATGCTTTAAAAAATGGAACTTTAGATAAAAAAGATATAATTGCAAATCTAAAAAATTCAGAAGAAGGAATAAATCTAAATAATAGAATACTTATTCAAGAAAAAAAAGATTATCAATTTAAAGATAAAAATAGAATTTATTGGATAAATGAATTAATTAACGGAAATAATGAAGAATTTATAAAAAATGCTTATAGAGAAATCTTAAATCGAGAAATAGATGCCGAAGGATTGAAAACTGCTTTATCAAGTTTAGAACAGAATACAATTACAAGAAAGAATTTAATAAGTGATTTAAAAAATTCGAGCGAAGGCAAAACTAATAATTTGAAAATTTTATTTGATTTAGAAAAACAACCATTCTATAAAAAAAGTGTAGATTCAAATATTAGAAATAGAAAGGAATTTGCTATTTCAGAATTTCTTTCTTATGATGATGTTGATTTTGTTGTTTTTCTTTTTAATGCTATACTTGGCAGAGACCCTAATGATGAAGAAGTAAAAAATTATTTATCTCTATTAAGGAGTAATTTTAAAAATAAGATCGAAATTATTGAAGAAATTAGGTTTAATTCAATAGAAGGTAAAAATAGAAATGTAAAAATCAAAGGTTTGTACAAAAAATTCTTATTAAGAAAAATTTATAAAATACCTGTTATTGGTTATTTTTTGAGAATATGTGTCTTAATTGTTAGATTACCAAAAATATTCAACAATGTAGAAGCATTTGATGTTAAATTGAATGCAGATATGAATGATTTAAAAAATAAGATTGATTTTGAGAATGAAAAGGTAAATAAAAATTTTCAAGAATTAATTTCTTGTATAAATCAAAAGCCAAATAATGATATTGTTGACACTCTTAAATGGGATATGATCAATGCAACTCATGATTTTAATGAAATTAGAGGGATATTAAACAAAAAAATAGATATTATCCAATTTGAAGAATTGAGAAAAAATATAAATGAAATTACTTTGGACTTTAAGACTCTTGAAGATATATTTAACAATAAAATTTATAATCACATAGAAGAAATATATAGAATTATAAATAACAAGGCTAATAATCAATCAATAGATGAGTTAAGAAATATTGTTAATAATCAAATAAATGAACTTAAAAATTTATTAGACAAAAAAATAGAAATTTCAATAATAGATGAGTTAAAAAATATTATTAATAATAAACCTGATTTTATTTCTATTGAAAACGCTAAAAATGAGGTTTACCAAAAGATTAACGAATTAAGTGATATAAAAACAGATAAATCTTTCTTTGAAACAATCAAAAACGAGTTATATCAAAAAGTTGATGAGTTATATGATATAAAAACAGATAAAACTTTCTTTGAAACAATTAAAAACGAATTATATCAAAAAGTTGATGAGTTATATGATATAAAAACAGATAAATCTTTCTTTGAAACAATTAAAAATGAATTATATCAAAAAACTACTGAATTATATGATATAAAGACAGATAAAACTTTCTTTGAAACAATTAAAAACGAATTGTATCAAAAAGTTGACGAATTGTATGATATGAAAGCAGACAAATATTTTCTCGACACTGCAAAAAATGAATTGCATCAAAGAGTTGACGAATTATATAATATAAAAGCAGATAAAAATTTCCTTGAAGATAGTAAGAATGAATTATATCAAAAAATCGGAGAAGTAAATGATATAAAAACTGATAAAAGTTTTTTTGAAACAGTCAAAACTGAATTATATCATAAATTTGACGAATTAAAAGAAATAAAGGCAGACAAGTATTTTCTTGAGGCTACAAAAAGTGAATTAATTCATAAAGTTGATGATTTGATAAACTCAAAAACAGATAAAATTTTCTTTGAGAGTATCAAAAATGATTTTAATAAAAAAATTGAAGAATTATATGAGATAAAAACAGATAAAGTATTTTTTGAGAGTATTAAAAATGGATTTAGCGAAAAAATTGAAGAATTATATGCAATAAAAACAGATAAAGTATTTTTTAATGAAGCTAAAGATACTTTAAATAAGAGAGTTGATGAGATAAATGATAAAAAAGAAGATAAAAATCATGTAAATTATATTAAGAATGAACTTCTCAAACAAATTGAAGAGTTGTATGCAATAAAAACAGATAAAGTATTCTTTGAAGATACAAAGTTAGAATTAAAAAACACTATAACTAATAATAATAATAAACTTTTATCGCAAACTTTTGATATGCAAAATCAATTAACTAATAACAAATTAAATCTTTTAGAACAACAAAGAAGATTAACAATGTTTTTAGAAGAAGCAAGAAAAAGATTGCCAGAACCATTCTCTAAAGAACAAATTGAAAAGATTGTATCAGAAGAAGAGCATTTATTTGACTCTATGTATGTTGAGTTTGAAGACTTATTTAGAGGTACAAGAGAAGACATCAAAGGAAGAGTTAAATATTACCTTCCATTTGTCGAAGAAGTTTATAAGAAAACAAATAAAAGTCCTATTCTTGACATTGGATGTGGTAGAGGTGAATGGGTTGAACTCTTAAAAGAAAACAATTACAATGCGACTGGTATTGACACCAATAAAATTATGGTAAAAAGATGTAAAGATTTGGGGCTCGATGTTAAAGAAGGCGATGTAATTGAATATCTAAGAAATCAAAAAGATAATTCATTGTCTGTTATCACAGGATTTCATGTGATGGAACATTTACCATTTAAGGTGCTAATTAAACTTTTTGACGAGTCTTTGAGAGTTTTAAAACCAGGTGGAATGATATTATTTGAAACACCAAATCCAGAAAATATAAATGTTGGTGCATATACATTCTACTATGATCCAACTCATGTAAAACCATTAGTTCCAGATACAATAAGATTTATTGCAGAACAAAGAGGTTTTGTAAACACAAACATAATAAGACTCCATAAGAGAAATGAAGTTGGAACAACTGGAAATAATTTTGTTGATGAAGTAGTATATAAAGTTAATATGGAGCAAGATTTTTCTATTGTTGGTTATAAAATTTAGTTAAATATTATAAAATTTGATATAATATTGTTTAAATATCTATAAATATAGGGAAATATTGCACAGGGTAGTTACCAATAGATTCGAATAAATTGTTAGTTAGATTAATTTATTAACAATAATTAAGGGAGAATTTTTATGTTTGAGATAGGTATATTTTTATTATCTTGTATTGTTGGTTTTGCTATTTGTGTAGGATTATTTAAAATTTTATTTAAAAACTCTATTTCTTTTGTTTTTGGTGTTTTATTATCTTTAGATGTTGCTACTGTTGCATTTTTGGCATTTTTTGTTGGTTTTAAAGGAATAATACATCTAACTTGGGGACTTCCTTTATTGCTTTTATTAGTTATAATTTCAGTTTATATTTTTCATAAAAAGGTTACTCTTTATCTAAAATTAACATCAAATAATCTTTCTCTGATATCACAAGGTGAAGGCGATTTAACAAAAAAATTAACATATTCAGGCAGTAATGAAATTGGCGATATGTCAAATAATTTTAACAGTTTTGTTGGTTGTTTGGCGAGTATAATAAACCAAATGAAAGTTTCTCTAAGTAGTCTTTCTGAAATAAGTTCTGATTTAGCCTCTTCATCAGAAGAATCATCAGCATCGTTAGAAGAGATAAATAAAAACATAGAAAATATGAAACTAAAAGTTGAAAATTTGGATTCTGAAATATTTACTTTTAAGAATTCTTTAAGTAGTGTGAATAATTTTATAATGAAAGTAACTGAAAAAATTTTAGTTCAATCTAAAGAGGTAAATGATTCTTCATCATCAATAGAAGAAATGACTGCTTCAATAAAAAATGTAAATTTAACAATAGAAGGTAAATTAATTGGAATTGATAAATTACAAAAAATAGCTTCTGCTGGCGAAAAGGAAATGAATGAAACTATTGATTTAATTAAAAAAATTACTGATTCAACAAATTTAATAATGGAAATGTTAAAAGTAATTAACAATATAACAGCTCAAACAAATTTACTTGCAATGAATGCTGCTATCGAGGCTGCACACGCAGGCGAATATGGTAAGGGATTTTCTGTTGTTGCAGATGAAATTAGAAAACTTGCAGAAAATACATCAAGCAATTCAAAAAATATTTCTATTTCTTTAAAAACAATGATTGATTATATTCACATATCAGAAGGCTCAGCTAACAATACTGGTGAATATTTTAGAAATATTAGAAAAGAAATACAAGAAGTATCAAATGGAATGTTTGAAATAAAAAATGCGATGCAAGAAATATTGTTTGGTGGCACTCAAATTTTAAACTCATTATCATCATTAAATAAAACAAGTTATGAATTAAAAGATTCTTCTACTCAAATAGATACTAATATTGTAAAAATCAATGATAGTATTAATAAATTAACAGTAATTTCAAAAGAAACAAAAAATGGAATGGAAGAGGTAAGTGTTGGAATTGCTGAACTTTATAAAACAGTTCAACTTGTAGCAGACAGTGGAGTAAAAAATTCAGCAGATATTGATAGTATCAATCAATTAGTTAGAAAATTTAAAACTTAAGATGTGTTTAAAAGAATATATATTTAATTTCTCTCGTTGTTATGTTAAATAAGATTTAATTTTTTATCAAAATTGTTATCTTTTATAGATAAATAACTAAATAAATTGCTTTTAAAAGATATAATTACAATTTGTTTGTAAATACTTAAAAAAAATGTTTACCAATTAAATAGTTTGGTGTATATTTAATAATAAAAATCAATTTATTTAATGATCTCTATAACGCGATCGTCAAGATTGTTAATTAACCTTAAAATGTTTTAGAACTATTTTTATATGTAAAAGCGACATTCGCGAATGTCGCTTTTGAAGATTGTCTCGTTTATAAGTAAAACATTTTAAGTATATATGCTATTTATGTTTTTATGGAAAAAAAATTGCATAATTTACATTTAAAAATAATTTACGGACTTTCTTTTATAATTTTTATATTTTCTTCTTGCAGCAGTAACATGGTAAAAAATCGAGTTGTAAATGTAAAATATAGAGAAAAAAGTCCAGTTGAAATAATAAAAATATCCTCAGTAAACGGAAACATAGACATTATTGGATGGTCAAAGGATTTTGTCGAAATAAACACAGAAAAATTACTTATATCTGGTTTTCTGCAAGACTTAAATCTTTTGGATACACTTTTTGAAAAAGAAGACAACACATTAAATATAAAAACGAAAATTCCTGCTCGTATCGAAGGAAAAATTAACTTAAAAATTTATGTTCCTTTTATTCTTCTGAAAATTTATATAGATTCAAAAAGTGGAAATATCGGCATAAATAAATATCTTGGTGATGTAGAATTAACAAATAAAAATGGAAATATAAACATAATCTTTGAAGGTAGTATTTTAAGAATTGACTCTTATAAATCAAGAATAAACTTGTATATAAAATCATATAACTCAACAGATGTAGTTGTCAATAACGAAGATGGTTTAACGGACATTAATGTTGAAACAATTGGTAAATCGTCTTATCTTGATGTCAAATCTTTTGAAAGTGATATTAATATTGCTATATTTAAAGATATTGATCATAAATTGATGCTTACTAATAAAAATGGAACAATTGATGTAAAATATAATATTTTTGAGAAAAATACAATAGAAGGTACACATAATTCTATTAGTGGGAAAAAAGGAAATGGCTATAATAATTTAACAATTGATGTTTCAAATGAAAATGGTAAAATAAATTTGATGTTAGCAAATGAAAGATATTTAAAAAAAGAACTTAATGAAATGCCTCTTTTTTAAAGGAAGAAAATATGAATTTCGATGATTTTTTTGACTTATGCAAACAAAGACGATCTGTAAGAAAATATACGGATAAAAATATATCTGATGAAGATATAAATAAAATTATTGAAGCAGGTATTCAAGCACCGAGTGGAACAAATCTTCAGGGATGGAAATTTAAGATTTTAAAAAATAAAGAAGAGATAAATACAGCCGCAGATGTAATTGAAAAAAAAGTCTTAAAAGTAGCTCTAAGTTATAACGATGGAGTACTGAAGGATACATTGAGAGAATATGGTAAAAATTTTTTCTTCTTTAAAGATGCTCCACTTGTTATTTTTTTGTATGCTAAAAAACCAAATAATTTTTTGCCTCATTTTTTTAAGGAAGAGTTGGGGATTTGTAAGGGTACTGGTGTTTTCTTGAGTCTTGGAATGGTAATGCAAAATATGATGCTTGCAGCTTTTTCACTTGGAATATCAAGTTGCCCTCTCACTGGTCCTATCCTTGCAGAAGAAGAGTTGAATGAAGTGTTTATTCCACCAAAAAAATATGAATTTTGCGGATTATTATCTTTTGGCTATACTGATGAAAATCCTAAAAGTCCAGGAAGAAAAGATTTAGAAAAATTTATAATTTAAATTATATATCAAACGAAAAAATTTTGTAGAAAAATATAAATTTTAGCACAAAAATACTAATGGAAATTTTTCAGACCAATATAAAAACTACTTGATTTATATCAAAAAATATGATATAAGAAAGTCTCAAATATCGTTAGTGAGGGAATAAATGTCTGATAACAAAAAAGCAGAAAAAAATAAGAAAATAAACAAAATGACTCTTGTAGAAATTGATAAAGCTATTGAATCTACAAAACAAAATCAAGGTGGATTAACTTCTAAATATGGACAAGAGTTAATAAAAAGAAGAGAAATTCTATCATCAAAAAAATAAACAGTTTTTAAGTTAAATTCTACTTGCAAATACACAATGTAAGCAAAAATTTGTATTCTTTGTGATATTCTAAAAAAGTACTGGGTAGAATTATTTGTAAATCTAAGATGAGTATTACTTAAAAATTTTATGTATTAATCGGATACTATTCATTTTCTCTAAATTATTAAATTTAATTTAGAGAAAATGGGATATTTTGATCTGTGTAATCCATTAAAATCTGTTTTATGATAGTAAATCAGTAAAAAGATAGAAAAAATGGCTAATTGATTAAAAATAAGCGAAATCTGTCTAATTAATGGAAATATGACTTATGAATAATAATGATAAATATCTAACTATTGGTGATTTTACTAAATTAGTAAAATATAATCTCGAAGATCTATTTACTCAAGTCTATCTAAAAGGTGAAATTTCTAATTTTAGACCTTCAACTTCAGGGCATTGGTATTTTTCTTTAAAAGACAACAATGCAACTATCAAAGCGATAATTTTTAAAAATAATCAAAAAGAAATCATGGACGTCTTAAAATCTGCACGGCTAAAAATACTCGAAAATGGTCAGGAAGTTTTAGTTGAGGGTAGAATTAGTGTTTATGAAAAATCGGGTGAGTATTCTATCGTAATAAGTAAGATAATACCAGTAGGAATTGGCGAATTAACTGTAAAGTTTGAGTTACTTAAAGAAAAACTATCAAAAGAGGGACTTTTTGACGAATCTAAAAAGAAAAGCCTTCCAAAATACCCTCAAAGCATAGGAATTGTTACATCTCCAACAGGAGCTGCGTTACAAGATATGTTAAATGTATTAAAGAGAAGGTTTTGTTCATTAAAAATAGTCGTATTTCCAGCGTCTGTTCAGGGGAATGATGCAAAATATGAGGTTGTTAAAGCAATAAAGTGTGCAAATTATCATTATGTGAAAAATACAGATAAAAAAGTAGATGTTTTAATTATTGCTCGTGGAGGAGGCTCAATTGAGGACTTATGGGCTTTTAATGAAGAAATCGTTGCTTATGAGATACATAAATCTCCTATTCCTACGATTACAGGAATTGGGCATGAGATTGATTTTACAATTGCTGATTTTTGTTCAGATGTTAGAGCTCCAACTCCTTCGGCTGCAGCAGAACTTGTTGTAAAAAATAGAGAAGATTTAATAAATTCGATTTATTCTTATAAATTAAGGATTGAGGGATCGTTTGGTAATGCCTTAGAAAAATTAATTTATAGGTTTGAAAATTGTAACCCTAAAAGGCTATCTTTTCTTTTTGAAAAAACTTACCAAAATAAAGTCCAAGAGTTTTCTTACTGCTACGAAAAACAAAAAAGTTTTTTTGAAAACTATTACACAAATTTAAGACAAAGTTTTTCTTTTTTACTAAACAAATTGGATAATTTAAGTCCACTCTCAATTTTGAAAAGAGGGTATTCTTTAGTATTAGATAAAAATTCTAACTTAGTTAAATCTTTTAAGCAAGTCAAAACCAATGACGAAATATCAGTTATTTTGTCAGAAGGACAAATTACTGCATCCGTAAAAGAGACAAAAGAAAAATCAGAGTATTTTTAAAGATTATTTTTTAACATATTGTTAATTTTATACTCTTCATCTTTAAGTTCTTTTTTTTCTTTTAATTTTAATAAATCAACTTCTCTTTTTAAGATTAAATTTTGAAGTTCATTATTCTCATAAGAAATAAAAATGGATTCGTTTTCCTCTAATTTATTTTCACCAATATTTGCCATGAAATTAACATATATTCCATTTACTGTAACCTGATAAGAATAATTTGTAAAAATATTTCTTTCAAGGCTACTTTCCAAATAAACACCATAATTTTCGCAAAAAATGCCAATAAAAGTCCTAAAAATTGACTTAATGTCAATAGAAACATTATTTTTATCTCTTTTTGATAAGTAAAGTTCGACTTTTGATAATTTTAATTTGCTTTTTTGTCTCTCTTGATTGTAAAAAGTAAAAATTATTTCTGCTGGAATATTCAAAAAAGGAACACCATTTGTTTTATACTTTATGTTAGAAGAATATTGTAAATCGTCATTTTCTGACTTATTTTTAGAAATCTGATAATAAACAAGTGGTATAAAATTAAAATCCTTTGATAAAATCTTATTCTCTACCTCATAAAAATTGATGCCCCAATCCAATTTAAAAATCTTTGGTGTATTAATTTGAGAGAATAATAATATATTTAAAGCTAAAAAAACAATTATCAAAAATTTTTTCATAGATTATCCTTCATAATATAATTTATCTAAAAAACTTCATGGAAATTCACAGAATTAGGGATAAAATTTTTTTTCCATTGCTTGTCATTATGTACTTAAAAGATTTTATTATATATTATAACTATAATAACAATTATTGATTATGTCAATAATAATGTAATGATAAGTTAGGCTTTGTGATTCAAGCAATGACGGTTGGCACTATTTTTAAAGTTAATTTTAACTAAAATATTCTATCATTGGCGAAAAATAAAAATCTTTCCATCCTTGTTCATAATCTTTAGATTGCCCTTCAGGAATATCTGTATGAATTAAAGTTATTTCAACACCTTCACAAGTATCTTTTAAAATAATTTCTAAATTGGAGTCAATACTTTGATCAGAAAAATCAGAAGTTCTCCATTTTTGTACTATTTTATTATATGGGTCTAATTGTAGTGTAGTACCAGTTATATATCCATTCCATGCACTAAATTTACCACCTATTTTTGGATCAATTTTTGCCTCCCCACCAGTAAAATCACTGTGTTTTTTACTATCAATCCATGCTTCATAAATATCTTTTGATTTCACAGTTTTGATAGTTGTAGAAACTTTGATTTTTTCAAGCATAATCACTCCCTATTTTTATTTAACAATTCAATAAAATTTTGATATTTCTATTGAAAGTCATAAATTTTTCCATAATATTTTTGGAAATTTTTCAATTATATTATCAATAAAATCCTCAATTGGATTTAATTATATCAAAAAATTTTAAATTTGTCAAAAATTGTAAAAGCTAAGTATTTAACCCGAATTTTAATTTAATAAAATAAATCTTAGATAAAACAGGAAGTTACTAAAAATAGAATAAAATATTAATAAAAAGATAGATTATGTTAATTATATAATACTCTTAGAATAAAAATTCCTTTTTTTATTAAAATTTCTTTATGTACTTCGTGTTAAAATTTAGAGTAAATGTAATTCGATATTCGTGTCATTTAACTATATGATTTAATCTGTATTTTATATTAGATATAAATTTGAAATAAATAAATTTAAATTATGGGTTGTTTGTGATTATTGTTTTTTAGTAAAAAATTAATTTTTGGTCTGTCCCTAGGGACGGATCTGGGGACAAAGCATTTTTTATAGAATTCTATGAATAGAGTTTTATATAGTTTTATTAACCATTTATAGATATTTTTTGATAATCTTTTAGTTTTTTAGTGGAAAATATAAGGAATTTTCTTTTTAAAAATCTATGACTAATTTTATAAAAATCAGTTAGATAAGAATTAAAAATTTAAGGAATCCTGAATTTCTACTAAAAACTAAGGGATTTCTTTTTTGCTATATTTATTATTTTTTTAAACTATTTATTAAAAAATATAACAAATATGATGAATAAAAAAACTCATTTTTGGTCTGTCCCCGAGGGACGGAGCAAGGAATAGACCAATTTTTATTACCCACAAATCTTTTAAAAAAAACATCAACTTTTCATCCAAAATTTGTAACAAATCAACAAAAAAAATCTCTTTAATTATATAGAAACAAATTATAAATATTAAGGAAGTTTTTATGAGAGAACCAAGAAAAATAAAACCAGATGCTATTTATCATATTACAGCAACAATTAACAAAGAGGAAAAAATTTTTAATAAAGATGATATTAAAGATATGTTTTTAAAAGTAATAAATGAGGCTAAGTTTAAATATAATTTTGAATTAACTAACTTTTGTATAATTGAAAATCATATCGAATTCATTCTAAAACCAATAAAAGATAGCCTATCTAAGATAATGCAATGGATTTTAAGTGTTTTTGCGATGCGTTATAACTATAAACATCACTTAAAAGGACATGTTTGGTATGATAGGTTTAAGAGTAAAATAATAGAAAGTGAAAAAGAAATTGAAATCGTTTTTAAATCAATATCACAAAAACCAGTTGAAGCAAAACTTATAGAAAAGGTATCTGAGTATAAATATTGTGGAATATCTTTAATAATTAAAGGAATATTCGATTTAATCAAAAAACCGCCACAAAATTTATTAGAATTGGCTTTTAGTTATTAGGAAATTACTAAATTAAAATTATATTTTTACAATCTTCATTAGTTGTTTTATTAATCCTTAGGATAAATCTATCTTAAATATTGATTGAAATATATTAAAATAATAAGTTTTATTTTAATATTGGTTTTTAATTTGATTTTTGATTATTATTAGAAAAATTAATTGTGTTTTTAGTTAATTTTGATGATAAACAATCTTAAAGTTCAATATTTTATAAGAAAATTTTGCTCTGTCCCTGAGGGACGGAGCAAAATTTTTGATCTATATATTTCTCTATATATACCTAACAAACTCTAAATGGTAAATAAATTTTATCAAAAAATAACAATTTAAAAATTAGAATTTACCACAAAGGGCACGAATAATTATAGATTATTTCAATAAAAAAGATAAATTTTTGAATTAATTTAAGTTTTTAATCAGAATTATCTTATTTTTTTGTATTTAGTTGGTTATTTTAACTAATTTTTGACGCTATATTATTGTGATTACCCTTTTAGGAACAATTTGGGATATATAAATATATATTTTTTCTACTCTCAGATTATTTAAAAATTTATTTATAATGATAATCTTCCATAATTTTCATTATAAGTTCTTTGGAAAGCAAATTAAAAAACCAAATTCCCTTGAAAAAATTGGCAAAAAAATTTATAATAATTATAACTTGGAGTGATGAGGATTAACATGCTTCTTAGTTTATAAATATTCAATCAGAGGATAGATTATTTTTACCTCTTTTTTTGAGGATAGGGTATAATAGAAAAGTTGATATAATGATAAAGATTTTTTTGGTAACTTTTACCAATTTTAAATTAGAAAAAATGATATAGAAATACACAAATTGATTAAAATACAGTGTAATTTGTGTCAATCGGTTATAATCTTTGTAAATCCGTGTTATATGGAGGAAATATTGTGTTTAAAGTAAAATTTTGGGGAGTTAGAGGGTCTATCCCTTGCCCTGGTCCTACGACTGCAAAATATGGAGGGAATACTTCGTGTATTCAGATTATAAGTGATCTTGGTTATCAGATAATTCTTGATGCTGGTAGTGGAATTAGAGACCTTGCGGGATTTTTGCTTTCAAATCCAGAGTTTAAAAAACCTTTAAAGATTTATCTATTTTTGACACACACTCATTGGGATCACATTATGGGTTTCCCGTTTTTTGTGCCAATTTATATCCCGACATCAGAGATAGATATTTATGGACCTGTTACTTTTGAAGACGACCCGCTCGAAAAAGTTGTTGGTGGGCAGCTTACTTATAGATATTTTCCGATTAGATTTGATGAGCTTAGTGCAAACATTAATTATCACAGGCTACAAGAGACCCAACCTACAAATCCAGATACAATATTAAATTTACCTGGTGGAATGACGATTAAATTTAAATATTTAAATCATCCAGTGAGTTGTTTAGGTTATAGATTTGAATATCAGGGGAAAGTTTTTGCTACTTGTTATGATCACGAACCTTTTGCTAATCTTTTTGAAGATGACCCCGAAAATAGAGAAGAAGGTCAAATGGCAAGTGATGAGCAAAATCAAAAAGTTGCAGAATTTTATAGTGGAGCTGACCTTTTAGTTCACGATTCGCAATACACAACAAAAGAATACCAAAAATATAAAGGTTGGGGACATTCCACCTACAAATACGCAATTACACAGGCATTAAAAGGTGGTGTAAAAAAGTTAGCATTATTTCATCACGACCCTAATAGGACAGATGCTCAACTTGAATCTTTAAAAGCCGAATATGAAGGTAAATTTAGCCAGTTTGGGCTTGATGTATTCCCATGTTACGAAAAACAAGAGATTGAGTTATGATAGAATCCCAATTTTTCTTTTAACTATCAATGCAAACCAAAGATATAGAGAAATTGGAAAGTTTTCTTCCTTTCAACAAAAAAGGGGGATTTAATCTAAGAAATCTCTATTTATTAAAAATTAGGATTAAGTTATGAGTAAGTATAATTTTGTGCATTTACATAACCATTCGGAGTACTCGCTTTTGGATGGAATGATACAAGTAGATAAACTTGTTGGCAAAGCAAAAGAATTAGGGATGAATTCAGTTGCTATAACAGATCACGGCAATATGTATGGTGCAATAGAATTCTACAAAAAATGTAAGGCGGAAGGTGTAAAGCCTATAATTGGAAGTGAATTTTATTTTACGCCTACAAGTCGCTTTGATAAGTCAGCAAGAAACGCAAATCATCTAATTTTACTTGCAAAATCTGAAATTGGTTACAAAAATTTAATTAAACTTTCATCCTATTCTTTTACGGAAGGTTTTT
>MIAN01000151.1:0-147 GCA_001829125.1 Spirochaetes bacterium GWB1_27_13
TATTATTATCAAGAGCAAGAGTTTCCAATAATAGATTATTTTTGAGATCTTCTGGAAAAGTATTATTAATTAAATCAATAGCATTTTCTTTTTTTGTGAAATTGGATTTAAACATTTCATCGTGATAGCTTTTCATAAGTAAAATAT
>MIAN01000151.1:180-363 GCA_001829125.1 Spirochaetes bacterium GWB1_27_13
ACCCTCTTAATTACCAATATTCAATTTATTGATAAACGAGGAGACCTGTCAGATTTTTGAAACCTGACAGGTCTTGAAAGTGAAAAAAATGTTTATTCCACAGTAATTTTTACATTATAACTTCCTGTATTATTACTGTTATATACGGTTTCATAAATAGAAATATAGAGCATTCCAGAGTTT
>MIAN01000151.1:381-27396 GCA_001829125.1 Spirochaetes bacterium GWB1_27_13
TCCAGAGTTTTGGGCAACCCCAGAGTATTTTGCACCAGCAGAAATTGTAGTCCCGCCCTCACCAATTTTAAAAGCGACGACTCCGTAGTTAATATATTCTGCGTTTGCGGGTGCTGCACCATTAACACTGCCATCTGGTTTGTATTTATTGCCAGAAAGACTTTGTAATATAATTTCACCAGTCGAAACTATTTGAATTTTTGTACCTTTTTTTACCATGATACCAGTTTTTAACCAACCACCATTAGCATTACAACTAATATTTTTTGATGCAATTAGAGTAAAATTATTTGTCTGTTGATTTTTTGATTGAGCATAAAATTCTGCAAGATCAATTTTTTCTCTTGGAATATTAAGAACCCCATATTCTGTGGTTACACTAATTATTTTAATATCATACACTCCGTTTATAAGATATTTATCATTTATTGTAACCTCGTCTTTATTATTTAAGCCTTCTTGTATATTATAGCTTAATTTTAAATCTTCTAATAAGCCATTTATATTATAATCTTGGTAAATAGATTCTTTATATTTATCAGATAAAATATAGTTTTCTAAAATAGAAATAGTCATAATGCCGTATTTTGATATTTTTTCATAAGAATCTTTACGAATTGTTTCATCTTGATTATTTAAACCGTTTATAAGGTCAGTTATTGTTTTTTCTACGGATTTATCAACAACTATGCCAAATTTTACCGAAGTTATATTAGCAATAGGTATTTCAAGTTTGCCATAATCAGTCAAAAAATTTATACTACTAATATTAGTCTTCCCAATAATATTATTTCCATCTCTTAACAAAAGTTTACAATCAACATCCTTAGATGTTTGCGAATTTAAAAAAATTGTACTAATAAAAATCAAAAACAATAAAACAAACTGTTTTTTCATAAAAAACTCCTTCTTAATTAATATATATAATTTTAAAATTATTTTAAAAACATTGCAAACTAAATACTTTTATGTATATAATTAATTATATTAAAAAAATAAAAAAAAGAAATAGATTTAATAAAAAAATATAGTAAAAAAAATTTTTAAAATTTAGATAAATATTCTTAAAAATATAGATTAAGTAATACGACAATATATAAAATTCTATTTAGAGGATATTATATGAATCAAGAAAACTTAAATATTCTCATTACGGCATCAGAATGTAGAGGACTTGCAAAAGTAGGTGGACTTGCGGATGTTGTTATGGATTTATCTTATGCTTTACAAGAAGAACAGATAAAAGTTTCTATTATTATACCTTACTATGATGCTATAAATTGTGATGCTAAATTTTTATTTGAAACTGAGATAGAATTTGGGGTATCAAAACATAGGATACAAGTATTTCATTATATTCTAAACACTGTAAATATATTTCTTATTAAAAGTGCTGATTATTTTTCTTACGAATACGGAAGTATTTATATAGATAGCGGGAAATTCCAAAGAGGTCCTTTTGAAGATGATGCAAAAAGATTTGCTTTTTTTTCCAAATCAGTTTTAGAACTTCTAGATAATTTTGAATATTTCAAAGATATAAATATACTTCATTGCAATGACTGGCATACTGGAGTTATTTTAACATTATTAAAATATGATTCTAAATATTCTAAATTGGCAAAAAAACTAAAAACTGTTTTTACAATTCATAATCTTGATTATCAAGGGGTAAGACCTTTTGAGATGAAAGAAAATGGAAATTTACCTTGTTTCAAAAGCTGGTTTCCACAATTATACGAAAATCTAAAAGCAGATAATAAACTTACCTATATTAAAGACTTAAACGACCAATCTTGTTTTAACCCAATGAGAGCAGGCATAAGATGCTCTAATATCGCAAATACAGTAAGCCCAACATATTCAAAAGAAATTACCAAAAAAGATAATTTATCTGAAAATTTTATGGGTGGAAGAGGGCTAGAAAGTGATTTAAAAAAACTTTATGATAATCATAAATTAAAAGGTATATTAAACGGTCTTGATTATAAAGGAAATAATCCAAAAGAGTTAAATCCACCATTTGATTCTACTATTGGAAATTGGATGATAAGTAAAGAATGTCATAAAATACAATTTTTAAAAAACTTTTCTTCAAATGTACAAGAAATTTATCAAAAAATAGGCGATAAGTTTTTAAATAAAGAAACTATTTTTGAAAAACTAAAAACTTATAAATACGAAGAAATGAAATCAAAAATATTAATTGTTGCTGTAACAAGAGTTGTAAATCAAAAAATGGGGATACTTGCCGAGAAATTAGGAAAAGATTCTACCCTTATAGAAGAAATGTTAAAAAAAAATATATTTTTAATCGTTTTTGGCTCAGGAGAATTATCACCTCAGATGGAAAAAATTAACTCTTTTAAAAATGGATTCTTTATAAACGCGTTTAATCCAGAGTTTGCGAAGAATTTATACATTGTAGGTGATTTGTTTTTGATGCCTTCTGACTTTGAACCATGTGGAATAAGTCAAATGATAGCAATGCGTTATGGTTGCCTTCCTCTGGCACATAATATTGGTGGTTTACACGATACAATAAGCAATATGGATACAGGTTTCTTATACTCAGGGAGTGATAGAAATAACGCAAAAAAAGCACTCTTAGCTACTTTTGAAAAAGCAATTTCATGTTTTTACAACAAAAAAGACATGTGGAATATTATGCAAGAACATAGTATGACCAAAAGATTTTTATGGTATAATTCAGCAAAAGAATATATTAAAATGTACAAAGAAATTTATTAAGAGGTAAAAATGAATAGCAGTGCAAAAAATACAAAAGAAAGTGCAATGGAGACGAGATATTTAATAATGCCAAATCATACAAACCATCAAGGGACTGCATTTGGTGGAACAATTATGTCGTGGATTGATATGATAGCTGCTATGGTTGCTCAAAAACATTGTGGAAGAGAAGTTGTTACTGTTTGTGTAGAAAGAATAACTTTTGAGTCTCCTGTTAATATTGGAGATCATCTAATTTTAAAATCAAGTATGAATTATGTTGGCAATACCTCTATGGAAGTCGGAGTCTCTGTTATAAAAGAAAATCCTTTTACTGGAGAATGCGTAAAAACCACAAGTGCCTATTTGACATTTGTTGCACTTGACGAAAATAAGAAACCTGCAAAAGTCCCACAATTAATTATCGAAACAGAAGAAGAACAAAGAAGATTTGATAATGCAAAAATTAGAGCAGAATCAAGAAAAGAACTTCTAAAAAAATTAAAGAAAAAAGAATAAATTAATTTAGGTACATCACGATAAATTTGAACAATTGTCAGTATAAAAAGCAACATTTGCAGATGCTGCTTTTATTTTTTATTTACAATATCAAGAATATCTCTTACCAAATTATCTCCACCATCCAATAACACATCGTAACAAGGAAGACTTATTGATTTTGTTATATCATCACAATTTCTTAAAATATCTTCTTTAGTTAAATTTTCATGATTTATAGTGATCGCAACAACTTTTTTACCAGAAATTAACTCTATTGCCTCAATTTGTTTAGAAAGCGGGTGTATTTTATAACCCGCAAATCCGTCATACTCTTTTCGGGAAGGAGAATGCTGTAAAATAACTACATCTGGTCTTCCAGCAGCAAGTATTTCAAAACCACCAGGATACGCAGGATTCATTAGACTGCCCTGTCCTTCGATGATTATCACATCACATTTTTTTTCTTTATATGCACTTAGTATAGCATTCTCAAGCTCACCTGCGACAAAATCGTTGATTAACGAGTCCATAATTATACTGTACTCAGCACCTTGAAGCCAACCAGTTTGACCTGTGCCAATCATTTCTGTTTTTAGTCCAGCCTTGTTGAAAGCATTAACCAAAATCCATGCAGTAGTTCTTTTACCAACAGCAGAGTCTGTCCCCAAAATTGCAATTTTTAAAGCCTTTACATTTTCGATATTACCGCTAAAACTATGTAATTTGCTTCGATCTGGAGTTTTTCGTATGTCTCTAATTTTAACGTCATGTTTTTTTGCTAAGTTTGCCAATTCTTCATACTCAGATATAAAATCGTGTAATCCAGAATCTATATTTAAACCAAGCGTTATTGCTTTTTTTATGTCATTATAAGCATAATCTGGAAGCCTTCCACCATCTGGAGCGATACCCATTACAAGATGTGTAGGTATAACACCATTATTCTTAGAAAAATTGTAAGAATGTTCCACACTATCCAAAATAGGAATATTATTTGGCTTATTATCCAAAAATTCCCCTGCATCCTTTCCAGAAAGAGTAGAATCAACAACTGATAAAACCTTGTATCTTTTTGTCATTCTCACAAGACCATGTGCTGTCTTTCCATTTAAATTGCCAAAATTACCCTCACAATAAACAATTGCATTGCCCTCTGGAAAATTCATAATTTACCACCTATTCTATATTCTCTCAATATAATATTTTTTGGCTTTTTTAAGCATTTCATACCAAGTTAAATTATACAATTTGTACACCAAATTATCAATATTTTTAAATTTTTTCTAATCAATGTATCGTTTCCAATTTAATTTTATAAAGTCCCATATTCCTTTTGGAGCGTAATTAGGGTAAATTTTTTTGAACTCTCCCATTGCCTCATCAGGCGTTTTTACTTTTAGAATCTTTTTCTTAACTAAATACAATAACCCAATCGAAGGACTCCTCGATTCCCCAAGATTGCAATGAACTAACACATTTAACCCATCCCTTAATTTTTCATCTATAAAATCAAGAGCCTTATCAATAATCACATCAGAAATATATCTGTAATCGGGACTATCCACTAAATTTAATATAAGCCTATTGTCTCTAACAGCAAATAAATATTCTGAATGCCCTTTTGGTGCACCCTTTTCTTTATAACCTAAAGCCTCCCTATGATACGGCTCTTTACAAGCATGAACTGTCGCCCAATTGGGTTGATTTTTAACTGAGTTTTCATAGTCTAATTGGTTACCTATGAATAAGGTTGGGGTGATTGGGAGCATAATTTTGTCCTTATTTAAAAAAAATACCACTTAATTTGTTATAAAATTTATACATTAAACCACTAATCTTTTGAGATTTTTTTTGTAATTTTTTATCTTTTCTGATAACAGGGTGAGATGCAACAAAATCATCAAAATGTGATAATACAACCGACATTCTGTCCATAACCTCAAAATGATGCCACTTTGTCAATTTTGTTTTTTGTATCTCGTCTTCAATTAAAATTACATCGCCATTTTTTTCGGTCTCTTTCAAAACTGGATATTTAAAAGCAGACATAAAATAGAAAATATCATTTCTTAATTCGACTAAAGATTCACCATAAGGTAAAATACTTTTTTCTGTCCAAGATACAATTTCATTGTTTTTGTTGTAATAAACTTCGTGAATGTAATAATTGCTGATCTCTTTGTCGATTTTTTTTATAATCCTATAATTCCAGTAGTCAAAATTATTATTTTCCATATTAAACGCTCCTTTTAAATCAATTTTGTAATTTTTAAACCAAATTTATAGTATTCTACCAAAAAGTAATCCCAAAATCAAAATAAATTTTTAATATTTAAAAAACTTTATTAATATCAATTTTGTGTTATTTGTAAAAAATTTATCGACTCAAAGAGTTAGGGAAAAGATTAGAAATAAGAGGTAAATAGTTTTTTTGTTTTTAGCAATCTAATAAATCAACTCAATTTGTTTGTATATTTTAAAGAATCGGAATAAAATATCTACATATTTGTCAATAAGACTATGAATATTTATATTTCCAGAAAGTCTTATAGAATCTAAATTTACAATTGGTATTTCAGACTTATTTGTTTCTGTAAGACTTGTCATAAAGTTATAAATATTTTGCAAAGCGTTATGTAGTTCGTTTGATAAAGAGATGCCTTCATCATTTATTTCATAAATATAATTTTGAAAAGACCTTTTCAGATCGATGTCATTAGAAATTCTATCAAGATATAAATTAATTTTTTTTCCATATTCATTATCTTTTGCAAATTTAACATCAAAAGTATTTATTTTTTCAATAGAGTTATTTAATATGTGATATGCACCAGTTAAATGAAATTTTGATAATTCGTCAACAAAATTTGCCTCAATTAAGATTCTATTTATGAAATTTTCTAAATTATTTCTATAAAATTTTGTTACAAAAAATGTAATAATATTTATAAAGTAAATAGATGTTATTTTATAAGATGTTTTTTCAAAAATACGAGTGTATAAATCTAAACTAAAATTATTTAATATTGCAAAATTATAATCAGAAAATAGCTCGCTTACAAGTCTTTGCAAATCGTGTTTTTTCAAATTTAAGTAATACTTTTCCCAATCTTCAGTAGATTTTTTTCTTTTTATATCTTTATATATAGAAATTAAATTAGTATCATAAAATATATCTTTTGGTTTGTATAAAAGGTCTTTTTTTATATATTTCAAAATTTTAAAAAGAGGAATTTTTTCTAGAAATATTTTTAAACTTTTCAAAAAGTCTTCAAATTTTTTTAAATCACTATCAGAAAAAGATTTTTTTAATATTGCTTGAGATTCTGAAATATAGTTATTTTTTGAGTATATAGAAAATTCATATACATAAGAAATAATATCATCAATATCAAAATCAAGATGGTATAACAATGTGTAAAATTTATCTATACTTTTTTCAATAGAAATAAAATTCGCTGTATGATAAGAATCCGTCAATGTCTTAAAATTTGATAATGAAAAGGCTTGAAGAACTTTTGTATATTCAAATTTAATTAATTTTAACACTAATTCAAAATTATTTACTTTATTTACCAACTCTTTTGGATTAATTTTATCAATATTATCAAAGAATTCTTTTAATTTTCTGTCTTTTTCTCTTAGAAATGCGTTTTTCTCAATAAATTCAGTTGTATTTAACTTTAAATTTTCAGGGTCTAATTCTTTAAAAAACTTTGAAGACCTGTCAGATAATCTTTTTTCAAACATATCATATAAAAAACTATAATAATAGTTTAGATCAGAAAAAAAATTATCAACAATTGGTAAGATTTTTATAACAGAATCATATAGTAAGATTAGTTCATTCGCAAAATTATGAGTAAAAACTTTTTTATCAAAATCTATAATGTTGTAATATTTTCCATTAATTTCTTTTTTCAATTTGCCAAATTCTTTTTCCAAAACAACGTCTTCTTTGTTTTTTCCAGAAATAAAAGCTGCAACAAAAATCAAAAGCTTATCAAGCAAACCTTTTTTTTCAAATTCTGCTTTTGCTATTTTATATTGATTGCTAATGTCGTTATCTTTTTTTTCTTTTTTATTGTTCTCAGAAGAATCATTTTCTAATTGTTCGTTTTTTATTTTTGATAGAAGTTCAGCTCTTTCTTCTTCAGTCAAATTTTTTGATAATTTTTCAAATTCTGATCTTTCCATATTTAGTGTTTTTCCATATTCTTTAAGTTTTAGTAGAAGAACTAAATTTCTTCTTTAGAATTATACTTGTAAAAAATATTATAGCAAAAAAAGTAATAGAAATCCCGATAATAGTAAATATTTTTCTTAAATCAGTAAATCCCATTTGATTTTTACTTATCATGTCCCCTAGCCAGACATAAAAAATCGTAGTAGGTAAAACTCCAAAAACAGACCCCCACAAATAGTGATAACCTTTTATTGTAGATAGTCCATAAGCTACATTCTGAAAATTGTAAGGAAATATAAAGAAGACTCTAAAAAATAAAACTGCTAAACCTTTATATTTTTTGGTGTATTCTTCAAGAGTTGTAACCATTTTGTTTGAACCAAATTTTGCTAAGAAATCTTTTCTAAATAAGTATCGAGTATTTAAAAAAGAAGCCATAAAACCTATCGTCATCCCAACCCATGCCACAACAAAACCATAAATAGTTCCATATAAATAACCTGATACAAAAGTAAAAAATAATGTTGGGATACATACAATATTAAAAATTACATAAAGTAAAAATATCAATATTGGACCAAAATAAGAAAACTTTAAAATAAATTCTTTTACAGCCAAAACATTGTCATAGTTAAAAAACCTATTTAATTTAAAAGCAAAAAAGAAGATAAAAAAAATTGTTGCCAAAACAAAAAAGATTATCTTGCTAAGATGTTTTTTTGCGAAATCGAAAAATTTGTTCATTAAAACTCCAAAAATAAAATTGTTATATAAAAAATCTAAGACCTGTCAAGTTTTAAAAACCTAACAGGTCTTTATTTCGTCTTTTTAATAAATATATATAGTATATTTCATTGTTATTTCAAAACCATTTTTTGTGTTTACAACAAGATTTCCATAAGGAACTAATTTGCCTTTTTGTCCATCTTTAGAATGCTTTTTTATAATTTTAACTATCAAAGAATTAAAAACATTAGAAAAATTATTTCCTTTTTCAGTCATTGTTCCAGAAGTTTTAGTTTTATATTTTCCAATAGCATCGGTCTTGTAATAAATTTTACCATATTCAATATAATAACTTTTACCACCAATGTCAAGAATATCTCTCTGAACTTTTGTTTTTTCGTAAAATTCTTGAGTCAAAGTATTTTCTAAAAGTGTTTTTATTACATCATTAGAATATTCAAAGTTAATGCCAAAAACATATTTTGAAATAACATCAAGTGCTTTTGTGCTAAGTTTTGTTAAGACCATGTTTTTATTAAGTCCATCTTCAACTGCACAACTATATTCCATATACAAAGGTTTTTTAGCCTTAATTGGATTGGAAGAAGTTTTGCAAGATATTAATAATACCATAAACATAAAAAATAGAAAAAATTTTTTCATAGAAACCCCTTATTAAAATAATAAATTGTATATTTAAACTATTAGGCAAAAAGCCTTGTTTGTATAAATCACTTTATTAATGTTATCATTTTTTTTATAAAAATCAATAATTTAATTGACTTTTTATTAAATTCTTGTATATTATATTCATACAATTTAATTGTGGGATTAAAAAGAGTCCGCAAACGGACTCTTTTTTTTATACTAATACTAAAAAGCTAATTTAAAATCTTATGGTAGAAAAAGAAAAAAAAGAAAAAATAATAGAAGTAGAAAACAAAATTAAAAATTTCCTTCAAAACGAAGAGTTTTATCTCGTAGAAACTCAAATTCAAGAAAGAACAGAATATCTTGTTACTTTATTTATTTATAATAAAAAAGATACTTCTGTTGAATCTCTTGGGAAAATTAATAAAAAAATTTATCCTTTACTTGAAGATATTCCATTTTTAGCAAGGGGTTTTAGTCTTGAGGTATCAAGTCCTGGTATTTTCAGAAAGATAAAATTTTTTGATGAATTTAACATTTTTGAGGGCAGAGAGATAAAAATTACAAAAGAAGATGGAACTACTTTTTCTGGGATATTGGAAGGGTTGAAGGACAAGTTAGTCTATATAATAGATAAAAATAAAAATACACATAGTTTTAATTTAAATGAAATTAAAAGTGCAAGCTTAAATGGATAAATCGGAGGAATTATGGTTTTGGATTTGACAGCGCATATTAAAGATCTTCATCAATCAAAAGGAATAAGTGAAGAACTTATAATTAAAACAATAGAAACTGCAATAAAAAAGGCTTATGAAAAGTACTATGGCACTACGGAAAATCTTGTTATTCGTAACGATAATGAATGCGTTTTATCTGTATTTTCAAAAAAAGAAGTTACTGAAGATGCCTCTGATGATTTGTTTGAAATATCTATAGAAGAGGCAAAAAAGATCAATAAAGAGTCTGAAATTGGCGATAGTATGCTTGTTCCTTGTAATCCTGAAGAATTTGGGCGAATTGCAATTCATTCTGCAAAACAAATTATCTTACAGAGATTAAAAGAAATAGAAAAAAATTCTTTATTTTCAGATTTAAAAGCAAAACAAGGTGAATTAATAATAGGTTATATTCAAAGAGTAAGAAACGATGCAATGTACATTGATCTTGGAACTTACGAAGGTATTCTACCTAAAAAAAATCAAGCTCCTCACGAAAATTATCAAGTTGGAGAAAGAATAAAAAGTATAGTTTCAGATGTTAAACAAACAAGACAAGGGGCTGTTTCTGTTGTTCTTTCAAGAACAAGTCCAGAATTTGTAAAAAAACTTATTGAAGTTGAAATACCAGAAATTTACGATAAAACAGTGCAAATCTTTAAAATTGTGAGAGAAGCTGGTTATAGGACAAAAATAGCCGTATTTTCAAATAAAGAAGAGATTGATCCTGTTGGTTCTTGTGTTGGTCAAAAGGGTGCAAGAATTCAAAATGTAATTAAAGAACTTGAAGGTGAAAAAATAGATGTCTTAAAATATAGTGCAGACCCAAAAATATTTATAGAAAATGCTTTGATTCCAGCTAAGGCTACAAAAATTATTATCCTTGATGAAGCGAGAAAAAAAGCTTGTGCTATCGTTGATGACAGTCAATTATCATTTGCTATTGGTAAAAAAGGATTAAATATAAAATTAGCAAATAGATTAACAGACTGGGAAATAGATATTAAGACAATTGAACAAGCTAAAGAAATGAATCTTATTGAAGATCATTTCCAAAAAGCAGAAGATTTATTTAAGGAAAAGAAAACTGAAATTGAAGAGCTTAATTTATCAAGTAATATTAAAGAATTGCTACTTGCAAATTCTATTTCTACAATTCAACAATTGATAGAGTTATCCGCTGAAGATATTAAAGCTATTATTGGCTCTAATGACGAGATGACACTAGAATTAAAAGAATTTATTGAAGAAAATTTTGAAGTTGTTGAAGAAGATGAAACAGAAGAGGTTACAGAAGATGGTCAGATTCAAGATGGTGTTATTTATTATCAGTGTCCTAATTGTGGCGGAAATATAACAGAAGAAGAATCAAAATGTCCAAAATGTGGTGTTGAAATTGCATTTGAAGAAGAAGCAGGAAATGAAGAATAATTAAAATTTTTGTATATTTTTTTAATTATTAATGTTATAGTATATCAAAGTTATATAGCAGTATGTAACCAAAAGTTTTTGGTTGATATATAATTCGTTTACAATGGTTTTATTAATAGTAATACAAATAAGTAGATTATTTACCGACTTAAAGGGTTTGGGGATATAATATTTACAAAAGGAATTGATAATGGGAAATGAAGACAAAGACAAAGCAGAACTTATAAAAAAAACAGAAAACAAAACAGAAAACAAACTCGAAAATCAACCTAGTAAGAAAATCGTTGTTGTTAAAAAGGTTAAAAAAGTAATAATAAAAAAACATCAACATAAAACTGATCAAATAGATGAAAAACTGGAAGAAAAAAAAGAAGATGTAGTTCTAATTGAAAAAGAAGAAAAGAAAATAGAAACTCAACCCCCTAAAAGAGAACCTATAAAAATAATTTTAAGTAAAGATAGAGATAAAGAAAAAGACAAAAGATTTAATACAAATACAAACACAAATACTCCTAATAATAATCAGAGACCTTATACTCCAAGACCATTTGGACAAAAACCTACTTTTGGTCAAAAACTACCGTTTGGGCAAAAACCTACTTTTGGGCAAAATAGAGGACCTGGTAGTAATATTGTAAAACCATTTAATAAAGGTGGAAAAACTACTCCTACAACACAACCAATTATCAATACAGAAAAAGATAGAAATAGAAAAAGATTAAATCAAAAGAAATATGATAACGTTAATAAATATGAAGATGAAGAAGAAATAGCAAAAGCATTTAATAAGAAGAAAAAAGAAAAACATCAAATGGATTTTGTTCCATCTCAAATTGATATTATAGATGTTGTTTCTATTAGTGATTTAGCTAAGAAAATGAATCTAAAATCAAGTGTCATTATATCAAAATTAATGGAACTTGGTACTATGGTTACTATAAATGATAAAATAGACTCAGATACTGCAAGTATAGTAGCAGCAGAATTTAATTGTAAAGTTAATGTTGTTTCTTTATATGATCAAACAGTCATAGAAGAAGAAAAAGAAAAAGACGTTGATTTAATACTTAGACCACCAATTGTTACAGTTATGGGGCATGTTGATCATGGTAAAACTAAACTTTTGGATGCTATTAGGTCTGCAAATGTTGTAGCAGGCGAATCTGGTGGTATAACTCAACATATTGGTGCTTACTGTGTTGTTAGAGATAATGGTCAAAAAATTACATTTATAGATACTCCTGGTCACGAAGCTTTTACAATGATGAGAGCAAGAGGTGCACAAGTTACTGATATTGTAGTTTTAGTTGTAGCTGCTGATGATGGGGTTATGCCTCAAACTGTAGAGGCAATTAAACACGCAAAAGAAGCAAAAGTTCCTATATTAGTGGCTATTAATAAAATAGATAAGCCAGCAGCAAACCCAGATAGAGTTAAACAACAACTTTCTGACTTTGAACTTTTACCAGAAGATTGGGGTGGACAAACTCTTTATTGTGGAGTTAGTGCATTAAAAAAACTTGGTATTAAAGAACTTTTAGATTCAATAATTTTGCAATCTGAAATGTTAAACTTAAAAGTTTCGTTTCATGTTAGAGCGAAAGGTTTTATTCTTGAATCAAAAATTGAACAAGGTAGAGGTGTAGTTGCAACAGTTTTAATTTTAAAAGGAACTCTTAGAGTAGGGGATTTTTTTGTTGCAGGTGTTTATTCTGGTAAAATTAGAAGTATTTATAATGATGTTGGCGAAAAAGTAGATTTTGCAACCCCTTCTATGCCAGTAGAAATTACTGGTCTTGAAAATGTTCCAAAAGCAGGAGACCCATTTAATGTAACTGCAAGTGAAAAAGAATCAAAAATAATTGCCGCAAAACGACAAGAATTAAATAAAATGGAAGAGGCTAAATTAGTTAAAAAGATTAGCCTTAAAGATATTCTTTCTCAAAAGAAAGAGGGCGAAGTTCAAGAAATTAAAGTTGTTATTAAAGCTGATGTTCAGGGGTCTGTTGGAGCTATTAAAGAGAGTCTTGAGAAGTTGAGCAATGCTGAAATAAAACTTGTTACTGTTTACGCTGGTGTTGGAGCAATTAACGAAAATGACGTAATGCTTGCTGTTGCAAGTAATGCCATTATAATTGGTTTCCATGTAAGACCTAATCCAAAGGCTATGGCTTTAGCAGATAAAGAAAAAGTTGAAATTAGAAGATACAATATAATTTTTGATGTTATAGAAGATATTAAATCTTCTATGGAAGGTATGATTAAGCCAGAACTTTTAGAAGAGTTTATTGGTAATATTGAAGTTAGACAAGTATTTAAAATTTCTAAAATTGGTACTGTTGCTGGTTGTATTGTTACATCTGGTAAAGTTAAAAGAAATTCTATGATTAGGGTAATGAGAGATGATGTTGTAATCCATTCTGGTAAAATAGCTACTTTAAAAAGATTTAAAGATGATGCTTCAGAAGTTCATGAAGGTACTGAATGTGGTATTGGTATTGAAAATTACAATAATGTAAAAGAAGGCGATATTTTTGAAGCTTACGAAATAAAAGAAATAGCAAGAAAACTTGAAGATATTAAGCCAGTTGAAGTAATCGTGCCAGAAGAAAAACCAGTAGTTCCTCCAACAACGACAAAAGAATAATGATTCTTTTAGTTTTATTATGAAATTATAAAAAATTATATACCCAAATGATTATAAAAGCGACATTCGTAAATGTCGCTTTTATAATTTAAAGACACTGTATAATTTTAGCTAAAAAAATATTATTAAAAATAAACATGATATTTTTAATATAGAAAAAGCCAATGATGACTAATTTTCAGTATTCTTCGCAATAACAATAGTAAATATATGGAGATTATTATGCAAATTGAAAAAATAGATGATAAAATATATTTTTTAAGAGGCTCTCGAAGCAGTAATATTTATTATTTTGATTGTGAAAAAAAGGCAATAATTGATACTGGGCATCCAGACGAAATAGAAAATAATATAAAAATATTTAAAGATGCTGGCTTTCAATTAGAAAAAGTGGATTATATAATTAATACACATTCTCATGGGGATCATAATGGAGCAAATGCTTTCTTAAAAAAAATAAATCCAAATATAAAAATTTTTGGATCTCCAAATACAGAGGAGTATCAAAATATAAGAAAAAAAACTGATACCCTAAAAGAAGTTGAAGATGAATTTGAACCTTATCAAATAGATATTAAATTGAATGATAAAGATAAAATTAATCTTGGCGAATATACATTGGAAGCAATTGAAACAAAAGGACATACAAGGGATTCTATTTCTTATTATATAGAGGAGAAAGGGTATATTTTTAGTGGTGATACATTTTATTATAGGGTTATTACCCAGCTTGAATACTATCAAAGTATAAAAAAATCAATTGCAGAATTAACTGAAACTTACGATAAATTAAAAAAAAATCCATTAAAATTAATGTTTACAGGGCATGGTGAGCCAATAAAAAATCCAATCGAAAATTTGGAGTTTTGTCTAAGGAAACTGAAAAAATTTCAGACTGATAATGATATGGCTTTGATAAATAATCTTATTCCATCAGTAGAATTTTTTGTTTATAGAAATCAGGGGGTTTCTAAAGAAAAGGTAAAAGAATTTTTAATGAAAAATCTATCAAAAATAGAACTTTTTATAACTGGCTATGAACATGAAAAATTGTTACGAATAGTAGAAAAAATTTTAGCTATGGTTAGAATGTTGAATATGGTAAAATTTGAAGGTGAAAATTTGTACTTAAATAATAAACTAAACGAGTATATTGGAATAATTAAGGTTTAAAAAAGTTAAAAAAACTATTGATATTTTTTGCAAAATTTAATAATATACTAAAAGTTTTTAGTATATAAAAAATTATAAAGTAATGACACAGATCAATCTGTGTTATATGTCTTCAAGGGAGAAGATTTTGAGAAAAATTATAGTTGTTTTTTTCTTAATTTTGTTTTTTTTACAATGCAGAAAAAATAATAGTGAATTTACAGATAAAAATTTGGAAGACTCCACAAATGAAGAGCAGAAGCTAACAATTGATTTTGAAGAGATGAAAAGAATTATTGATTCTTCAAAAGAAATTGATGTTGAAGTTTTTTTTGCAATATCAGTTTATCATAAATACACTATTTCTGAGTTTGAAAATGAGGTAAATGTCCTTTCTGAAGAAGAACAAAAAAAATTCTATGAGAAAAAAAAGATAGAATTTTTTGACTCAATAAAATATACAGAAGAACAATATAATGACTTTATGTTGAAGAATATTAACTCCATGCAAGATTATTTAAATTTACATCCTGATATAGCCTCTTATCTTGTAAGTTCTAATTAAAATGGACATTGTAAAAAAATATTATCTAAACGAAACACAAATTAATATAAATAAAATTACTCTAAAATTATATCAAACAGAGAATCTTGATAAGTTTTTTGACAATATTTACACAAAAGAATTGGAAGAAGACGGAAGAATCCCTTATTTTGTAAATATATGGCAATCTGGGTTAAAACTTATTGATTATTTTATAAATTATTTTCCACAAGAAAAAATAACTGGCTCTAATTTTTTAGAACTCGGAAGTGGGACAGGGCTTAGTGGTATAGGGCTTGGTTTACTTGGTGCCAATATAACTTTTTCTGATTTTGAGAGAGATTCTATCTTACTTTGTGAAGAGAATGCAAAATTAAATAATATAAAAAATTATAAAACCTTGCTTGCTGATTGGCGAAACTTTCCACGCCTTGATGAAAACTTTAATTATATAATTGGCTCTGATTTACTTTACGAAGAAAGATTTGTGCTTCCTTTAGCAAATACAGTAGAATATTTATTGCAAAAAGGTACAAAATTTATTTTTTCTGACCCAACCAGAACTTATTTTCTACCATTCTTAGAACTCATGGAAAAAAAAGGATTTGTCTGGAATATTCTCAAAGAGTATATAGACGAAACTACTGAAATTAGGATATTTGAAGTCTATAAGTAGTTTTAACATTAATTGCAAATAATTGAAATAATACATGTCTGTTAAAATAAAAAGTATTTCTATTGACATATAATTAATAATTAATGAAATTATAAAATAAAAATCGTACCTTGTGTTATATACTAATAAATTTCTGGTAAATCCCATTTATTATTTATTTTTTTTAGTGTTCCATCTTTTTTTATATCATCATAAGCTTTTTGCCATTTTGCTACTATTTCATCTGATATATCTAAACTAAAAGCAATATACAATTTCATTTCTTTGACTACATAAATAACCTTAATTTTTTCAAAATCTTCTCCTGCTTTTTCACAAATCTCTTTTGCTCCAATACCTGAAATCCACAAATCAATCCTACCTTTGATTAGTTTTTTTACATTTAAAGCATTATTATTTACACTCTCAATATTTAAAAATCCATTTTGTACTAAAAATTTTTCTCTAACATCATCAATATAAGTACCTATTGACTTAACATTCTTTGCGTCTTCTAAACTTTTAATTACTATATTAGAATCTTTTTTAGCATAAAAAATCCATTGATTAACTCCAACAGGTCCAACCCATTTAAACAATTTTTCTCTTTCTTCCGTTCGAGTTGTAGAAAAAAGGATAATATTTTTATTTGATAATAATTCATTATAACCTCTTGCCCATGGAACAACTTGAATAGTGATATTTGAATTTATACGGTTTAAAATTTCTTTGACAATTTCTACAGCTTGACCTGTTAATACTCCATTTTTTGTAAAATTTAGAGGTGGAGATTCTTCTGTGTAGACTTTTAATTCTTCAGCAAAAATTAAAAAAGTAAACATAAAAGCAAACAAAACAAATAATAATTTTTTCATTCAAAACTCCTCGTAAATAGTTTAGAAATATTTATTATTATATTCTTTATATATTATTTTTTCAATATTATTCTTTATATATTTATAAATAATCAATTTTTACAAACTTATCATGAAAAATTTTTATTAAAAAAATGATTTTTTTATTTGCATATTATTATTTTATTTACAATAATTAATTTATAGAATTAGTTATGGAGACGGGGATGTTGAAAAAGATATTTTATATTTTAACAGTAACTTTGGTTACATTTAAAATTTTTTCTTACGATGTATTTTTTTCTGAAGGGTTAGCACCAGTTAAAAAAGATGGAGACTGGGGCTATATTGATAAATCAGGCAAGGTTATAATTGATTTTCAATTTGAAGAGGCAAGACCTTTTTTTAATGGGCTTGCAATAGTAAGAGTTGGCGGAGTTGGTTATGGGGTTATTGATAAGAAAGGTAATTTTCGTGTTAATCCTGATTTTGCATATATCAGTGAATTTAGCGAAGGTCTTGCTGGCATACGATTAAGTTCAGGATCAGGGTTTATTGATGAGGATGGAAAAATAGTTATAAAACCAATATTTTGGGATGTTGAGGCTTTTTCAGAAGGTTTAGCAATAACTTTATTCAAAGGGAAATTTAAATATATTGATAAAACAGGAAGCTATGCTTTTGATAAAGAATTTAATGAAGCTCATAGTTTTACTGAGGGTTTAGCAGCTGTTAGAGTTGATAAAGATGGTTATGAGGAATATGGTTATATCGATAAAACAGGAAAATTTGTAATAAAAAATAAAGATTTTAAAGGAGCATGGGAATTTAAGGACGGATTTGCGATAGTAAAAATAGAAGATAAATTTGGATATATAGACAAAACTGGTAAAATTGTTATTGAACCAATATTTAATTATGCTAATAATTTTAGAGAAGGACTTGCACTTGTAGAAATAAATAAAAAAGCAGGGTTTATAGATAAGAAAGGTCAATTTGTTATTAAACCACAATTTAACTATGCCCTAAATATGAAAGATGGATATGCTTGCGTGCTAATAGGTAAAAAATATGGCTTTATAGATAAAACAGGAACTTTTGTTATAAAACCTCAATTTGAATCCGCCGAAAATTTTTGCGAAGGGTTGGCTTTGGTTAGTATAAATAATATATATGGCTTCATCGATATAACTGGAAAATTTGTAATTAAACCTACTTATTTATTATTTGGTCCACCAAGATATGGTAATAATTAATAAAGTACATTTAACTTAGTATAAAAAAAAGCGATATTTATCAAATATCGCTTTTTTATAATCAAATAAGTTGTTTTTTTATAGATATACGCTTAAAATTAATTAAATTTGTATAATTTTATTAATTTATAGCATATAATTTAGTTTTATTTTTTAAAATCCCATCTTTTGAGGCTTGATTTATCTGGAACTATTAGATAAGTACCAGCATATATTTTTCTTGGGCTTTTTAATGTTGGATTTGCTTCAAATAATGCAGGGTAATACCATGGGTCATTATAATATTTTTTACAAATACTCCATAAATTTTCACCCCATCTAATGAAGTGTTTTTTTCCATCTACGTTTTTAACACCTTTAATTTCTTCTTTTTTAATTGTGTAATTACCTTCAGCAACATCTGAGTTTTCTAAACCTTCTTTTATTGCAATAGCTTTAATTTTCATTACAGAAGAAACTTTAATCGGTATTCCTCTATATTGTAATGAATTTTCGTTTGGGGTTGTTCCATCTGTTGTGTACTTAATTTTTGCATCTGTTGTTTCACAAGAAAGAGAAATGCTTTGCTCATCTTTATACTCACCTGGTGCTGGTGAAAAAGTTGGTGTTGAAACTTTTGGTTCTTGAACTTCAACCTCAATTGTAGTAGTTGTTGTAGTTGTTGGGGCTTCTTTTTTTGCACAAGAATAAAAAACTATAAAAGAAAAAACAATTGCCATTAAAATGACAACTTTTTTATTCATAAAAAACTCCTAAAGCTTAAATTTTTTTAGCAAATGACGCTATCTTTACAAAATTATCGTCATTTATTAATATTTTAACACAATAATTTAAAAAAAATAGATAAATTTTATTAATTTTTATTTTATTTATGAGATGTTTGGATTTATTTTTATTTGATAGATGTTTTATTTTTTTTGTTGACTTATAGATTGAATATATTTTTAGTAAATTTTGATCCTGTAATGAGTTCTGAATAAGAGAAAATTAACTAATTTAAACCAACAGAGTAATTCCTGCAATTATCCCAGATAACATAATACTTATAATATTTTTCAAAGAAAAAATTGGATTCATCTTTATTTTTATCATTTTTTTTCTCCTCAATAAAATATTCTTAATAAAATCAATTAATTTGAAAATATATATTTTTCTAACTACTCCTTCAATTTATCAATTCTATCTTTTTGTTTTTTCAAAAAATCAACGCTGTCTATTTCATAGTCGAAATTTTTCTTTGGAGGTTCTTTGGTTTTTAAGGTATTTTTAAAAAAATGAGAAATAACATCAAAAAAACTATCGCCTTCTTCTGATTTTTTGCTATTTAGAGTAATTTCTAGTCTTTCTATTTCTTTTGGGTCTGTTATTTCAGAAATTAGGTTTATACTATCATTTGTAACACCAAGTATTAGGTATTTTCCACCAACAAATACAATTTGTATCCATTTACCAGGACCCAATGATTGGCTCATTATTATATTAGCACCTTCTCCTATATCATCTCTTATTTTTAGAGTTTTTTTTAGGAATAGAAAAACAACATAGATTACACCAACAACAATAGCTAAGACAATAATAATTCTTATATACTCAAAATAGCCTCTGCCAAGATTAATTTTGTCAGTTTTTTTATCTTTAGTATCTTTTGTCGAAGTTTGACTCATATTTGATTTGATTTTTTCAAGATACTCTTTTTCTGATAGAATAACCTTGTCAGAACTCACGTCTTTAGAAAATGAATAAAAATTAATAAATAGTAGATTTATAACAATAAAAAGCAAAAAAATATGATTTTTGATAATATTTCCCTCCCCCAATTTTAGATTACCATAGAATCTTAAAAGCGACATTCGCGAATGTCGCTTTTGTATCCATATATAATAATCTGTGCTAATCAGTGTTATGAAAAATCTCTTATTCTTTCCATAGGGCTAATAATTTCTGTTACTCTTACACCGAAGTTTTCATCAATAACTACAACTTCACCCCTTGCTATAAGTTTACCATTTACAAGAATATCAACTGGCTCACCAGCAAGTTTATCAAGTTCGATAACAGTACCTTCACCCATACCAAGTATGTCTTTAATGGATTTTTTGGTTCTACCGAGTTCTACGGTGAGCTCCATATTAACATCCATCAAAAGATTTATGTTTCCGCCTTGAGCATCTTGATGCCCTGCATTAAAATTAGAAAATTGTACATTTTGAACTTGTGGTTGTTGACCACCCATCATGGGTTGGTTCATCATATAGGGGTTCATTTGTTGACCACCCATCATGTTAGGTTGCATTCCACCCATCATCTGTTGGTTCATCATATAAGGATTGCCACCCATCATTTGTTGACCGCCCATCATATTTGGCTGTTGCATTCCACCCATCATCTGTTGACCGCCCATCATATTTGGCTGTTGCATCCCACCCATCATCTGTTGATTACCCATTTGTTGCTGTTGTTGTTTTTTACCACCGCCAGCTTGATTTGTTGCAGGAGTAATTGCAGAAGTAATATCTTTTACTATATTTAACCCAAATAATTCTACTAAAGGAGTAACCCCAGCACCTTCTATATTAAAATCATAAACCACCTTAACAAATTCGTTAGAATTAAAAATTAAGCCAGATTTATCTGTTTTATTTATAGTTGGTGGAGAAGTTCTAAGTTCTCTTTTTACCTGAGTACCTATTGTATTTAATTCGTTACCACATATTACATTCATAGCCTCGCTTACAGCACTTAAAGAAGCCTCTGTCAAATCCCCAGCTTCTTGTCCCATCATAAGCCCTGCTATTGTTTTTGCAGTGTCTACTTCAATAATATAGCTATGTTCACCAGTAGCACCAGATTCAAAATCCATTTTTATTTCAACAACTTCGTTTGATAATTGGTTTTGTAAATCATCAGGGCTTACAACCTCAAGTCGTGGATTAGAAAGAGAAACGCTACGACCAACCATAGCACCTAAAGCTCCACCTATATTTCCAGAGGCGGAATTCATTAAATCCAAAAAGCTCGAATGTTCTGCTTGAGATAATGGAGATTCTACTAAATCCCCGCCACCCATTAAACCACCAGTCATTGTATCAACATCATCAGTACCTTGCAACAATGCATCAATTTCGTCTTGTGAAAGAGAACCGTCACTCATTCTCGCCACCTCCCTCTAATTCGTCAAAATCATGCCCTTCGTGAGCCCCTATTACTTTCACAACCTGAACAGCCATTTTACTACCAACAGTTCCAGGTCTACATTCAAATTTTATCTTATTACCAATTTTTATAAAGAAATTATCAGTAATTTTTACCTTATCAAGTTTTATATAATCACCATTTTTTAAAGCTAAAACATCTTTAATTTTAATATCAATGCTTCCCATTTCTACAACAAGATCAACTATAACAGTGTTCAATCTTTCTTTTATAATAGCAAGATTTTCTGTTGTTGCTCCTTTTCTAACACTCGAATACCAATACTGACCCGAAAGTTTTGAGATAACTGGCTCTATTGTAATATAAGGAATACAAAAGTTTGTCATTCCTTCAACATCTCCAATTTTTGTCTCAAGAGTTACCAAAACGACCATGTCAGAAGGTGGAACAATTTGAGCAAATTGAGGATTTACTTCAATTCTACCGAGTCTTGGTCTTAAATCGATAACGTTTGACCATGCTTCTCTTAAATTACCCAAAACTCTAACTATAACACCTTCGATAACGGCAGATTCTATTTCTGTTAATTCTCTTTGTATCTTTGCAACGCCTTCACCTTTTCCACCAAAAAGTTTTTCGATAATAGCAAAAGTAATTGAAGGATCCATTTCTAAAACTGCATTTCCTTTTAGTGGCTCCATATCAATTACAGCAAGAGTCGTTGGGTTTGGTATAGAACGAATAAACTCTTCATAAGTAAGCTGATCAACTGATGCAACATGGACATGAGCTAATGCTCTAAGTTGAGCAGAAAGTCCAGTAGTTGTAAGACGGGCAAAAGTTTCGTGAATCATCGAAATAGTTCTAATCTGATCTTTTGAAAATTTATCCGGTCTTTTAAAGTCATAAATTTTAATTTTTCGTTGATCAGCGGATTTATTCATCTCCTCTGTATCAACTTCACCTGTAGAAATCGCCGTAAGTAACTGGTCAATCTCGTCTTGTGATAGTACTTCTGCTGACATTTGCCCAACCTTTACAAATAAAAATTACATTAAAGTATATTCTTGAAAATAAATTCTTTCAACCTTACCACTGTTGACAATACGATTTATTTGTTTAAGTAAATCTTCTTCGAGTCTATCTAAAGCATTTTCATCCAAAAAATAATCTGATCTTAGTCTTGAGAGTTGTTTAATAATAATATCTCTCATTTCTGGTATAATTTGACTTAATTCGGTCTGTAAAGTTTTATCTTTTGATTTATATCCTAATGCTAATTTTAATTGAATCATTCTTCCATCAATTAGCTGTTGTCTAAAAGCATCATCAAATTTTAGATACTCAAGATGTTCAACCTGTGTTCTTTGAGGAGATTCTGAGTCTGGCATATTAGCTCCCCCTCCTCCTGTTGGGCTTGCCTTCATGACAACTATTGCTACAATAAAAGAAATTATAATCATTCCTATAGCAGCAGCTGTTATTGTGAGTATTTTAACAATGAAAGGGCTTAAAAATCCGCCTTTTTTCTGAGGCGTGACGGTTGATTCTCCGCCTTCTTCATCTAAATTAATATCATCTTTCTTATCTGACACTGTTTCCCTCCCAGCTTTATATTATTTAAAAAATAGATTTTAGTCAAGAAATTTAGTAAGTTTTAGCCTAAATTTCGTTGTATCCTCTTAATTCTCTTAAATCTCCCTTAAAATTACAATATCAACCCTTCTATTCTTTGATCTATGTTCTTCTGTATCATTTGGAAAAATTGGTTGATATTCGCCATACCCAACTACACCAAACTTTTTTGGATTTGCTCCAAAATCAACAAGATAGTCTAACACATTTAAAGACCTCGCAGTTGATAAATGCCAATTTGTAGGCCAAGGACCATTTATATCTGTTGGAACATCATCAGTATGTCCTTCAATCCTTATATTTTTATCTCTAAAATCCGCTCTATTAAACAAGGCTACAAGTTTTTCTAACACACTCCGGGCGGCTTCTATATCAAGTTCGGCACTGGCTTTTTTAAAATAAGCATCAGCTGCCAAAGAAATCGTTATGCCTCTCTCTGTAATATCTACTACTACTTTACGACTTTTAATTTCTGCTTGAAAAACAGAAACAGCCTCTTTATATGCTTTTGCCATCCCTCGCCCTTTATCTGTTGAAGGAAGGTTTTCGAGAGTATTACCAAGGTCTGCAAAACGACCAGGTGTTAATGTTTTTCCTCCAGCAAAAACCCCAAAAGACCCTTGAAAAGGAGATAAAATCATTTGGATTTCTATAACATCAAAGTGAGCTTGAGATACAAGCAATACAAAGAATGTTAAAAGTAATGAGTTTAAATCCCCAAAAGTCAAAAGCCAATCAGCTGTACCTTCTGGACATTTTTTCTTTTTTTCTCTTGCCATTTTATATTCCTACTAATCCTGTGTTTGTTTTAACTTAGCTCTTTGTTTAGGAGCTACGAATGCAAGTAATTTTTCTTCTACAATTCTTGGGTTATCACCTGTTTGTATAGAAAGAATTCCTTCTATTATTAATTCTTTTTCTGCAACTTCATCGCCGTGTCTTATCTCAAGTTTATTTTTAATTGGAATAAAAACAGCATTTGCCATTATAGCACCATAAAGTGTTGTAATAAGAGCAGCAGCCATACCTTTACCAATAGCAGATGGATCACCCATATTAGCAAGCATACCTACAAGACCGTAAAGAGTTCCTACCATACCAAAAGCAGGAGCAAGTTTACTCCAGTCATCAAACATTTTTATACCACCACTATGCCTTGAGTCCATACCATTTAATTGACTATAAAGAATATTTTTAATAACCTCTGGGTCGGTTCCATCAACTACAAGTCTAATGCCTTGTCTAAAAAAATCATCTTTTAATTGCTCAATTTCGTCTTCCAAAGAAAGTAAACCTTCTCTACGAGATTTTTCTGAGAATGTTACTAAAGTTTTTACAATATCAGCAATATTTGATTTTGGTTGATTAACACAAAGTATTATCAATTTACCTATATTAGTAATATTAGTCAAATTACTTGATGCCATCAAAGCCATAAAAGAACATCCAACAGTAATAAGAACAGAAGGAACATCCCAATAAAGTATAAGAGAAAATCCACCATATAGAATAGCGGCAATAACCATTATCAAAGCACCAGGAATTCCTATTACAAATCCTAAATCCATCTTTTACTCCTGACTTCCAAATTGCAATTTTTGTCTATATTGAACAATAAGTTTATTAATTTCATCAATTTTTTCCTTAACTATGTATTGATTTTGAGAAAGCATTGTAATTACTGTATCTGGTCGCTCTTCAATTCTTTCTATCTGATGAGGGTTTATGTAGAAACAGTCACCATTAAATTTTGTAAGTTTTATCATTTTTTATCCATATATAATATTGATTTTTTACCCGTTAAAGCGAGTACATCTCCAATTAATACAGCCCCTTATGATATAGATACAAAAGCGACATTCGCGAATGTCGCTTTTAAATCATAGTCTATCTGTTATACCAATTTTATGAAATTTTTGTCAACAAATTATTATAACACAGATTTACACGGATTACACCTGATTTACACAGATTACAATTATTTTATATAAAACCATTGTAATCTGTACCCAATCTATGCCAATCTGTACTAATCAGTGTTATGATTTTCGGATTTAATTAATTTTTTGTTATTAAATTAGTGATATTTTTTAAGAAAATTTTTGCTTTGGTTATTTGTAAAATTAAAATTACGCCAGATATTTTTTTTAACTTTCAAATTTGTTGAAATAAATCTAAATTAATATTAAAATATAACTTACTAAAAAATCTTGCAAAATTTCAAAAATGTTTTAAACTATACTGAAATGTTTCAGGTTTGTTATAAATTGTAGAGTATAATTACTTTAATATCAAGTAGTTATGCGGTTTTAATCCTGTAATCTGTGACAATCTGATTAATTAGTGTTATAAAAAACCAATTTAATTATGGAAAAATAAAACTATGCAAACTAAAGAAATAAAAATATTTATAGCGTCAAATAAAGAACTCAATGATGATAGAGAAGTGATAAGAAATGCTATTTTATCGTTAAATAAAGAATTTGAGAGTTTAAAACTATCTAATATAGAATTTTATGATATTCCAAGTTATTCAAATATAAATACTAATTATCAATCAAATATAAACGAATTAATCTTAGAATCAGATATTTTTATACTTTTACTTCATATTAGATATGGTATTTTTACAATTGAGGAATTAGACTTTGCGATTAAGAATAACAAAAAAATTTTTGCATATTTTAAAGGAACTATTAGTGATGAGTTAAAAAATCCAATAGTTTTACAAGAATATGTAAAAACCAGAGAATTATTTGAAAAACTAAAGAATAATAATAAAATATATCCAGTTGAATATGATAATAGAGATAAATTAATTAATATAATAGAAAAAGATTTAATATTTTATTTACAAAATCAATATGAGTCTATAAATAACTATAATTTAAAATTTTTTACCAAACCTCCTCCAAGACCAGTTGAATTATTTGGTCGGGATGAGGATTATAAAAACCTTATAACTGCAATTAGCAAAAATAATAAGGTGTTGTTGTTAAATGGAATTGCTGGGATTGGTAAAACTGAACTG
The DNA here is from genome assembly GCA_001829125.1 of Spirochaetes bacterium GWB1_27_13. Lineage (GTDB taxonomy): Bacteria > Spirochaetota > GWE2-31-10 > GWE2-31-10 > MWDO01 > GWC1-27-15. The sequence continues at coordinate 26,253 of MIAN01000151.1, forward strand.
ACTAAAAAATATTTTTGGGATAATTGTGATAAATTTAAATTTATTGGATGGATTGATTACCTTATGGGATTTAGAGAGTCTCTTGTAAGCCAATTTAAGGATAATATTGCAAATATAACGCCAGAGGATGATTATAATACTCGATATAAAAAAATAACTAAGTTTTTGACGAATAACGAAGATATTCTTCTAATAATTGATAATATAGATAATGAAATAGAAAAAGATAGTGAGTTACAATTAATTAGGACATTACCAAAAGTAACTATACTTGCAACATCGAGGATTAAACTAGAAGTAATTGAAAATAAAATTGACCTTGATTTTCTTAATGATGAGGCGTGTAAAGAATTGTTTTATAAATATTATAATATTGAGATAAATGACGAATTTATTAATAAAATAATAAAATTTGCCAATAATCACACTCTAACAATTGAATTATTGGCTAAAACTGCTAAAGCGATTAATCTACCACTTGAAGAGTTTTATAATAAGTTAAAAAATACTGGGTTAAGTGAAGTCGCAAAAGAAAAAATCTCAACTTTGTATCATAATGATCCTACAAAACGCCAAATTTTTGAGCATTTATTAAAAGCATTCCAATTATCTGGGTTAAATGATAATGAGAGATATATTTTAACAAATATATCTATTTTACCATCAATATCTACAAATAAAACTTATATTAAAGAATGGCTTGGACTTGAATCTTATGATGATATAAATTCATTGGTTACAAAAGGCTGGATTAATGAAATTGGATTTGATGTTAAAATACATCCAGTTATACAAGAAGCAATTAGGGGGCAGACAAATCCAGATTTTGAGAAATGCAAAATTCTTATTAATTCTATTATTAAAAAATTATATAATGAATCTGGAGATAATCCATTACTAAAAAAAGAATATATACTTTATGCAGAGTCAATTTTGGGGTATTTTGAGAGAATAAAAGAAGAAAACGAAGATATTGCGACTTTAGCAAATAATTTATCAACAATTTACAAAGATATGGGAGATTTAAACCAATCGCTTGATTTTCAATTAAAGGTTGTTGAAATATTTGAGAAAATATTTGATAAAAACCATCCATCTCTTGCGACTTCTTATAATAATTTATCAATGATTTATCAAGATATGG
>MIAN01000152.1 GCA_001829125.1 Spirochaetes bacterium GWB1_27_13
GTCAAAGAAGAATATGATAAAACTTGTACAAAAGTACCTGATTGAACTTTTCCTTTAATAAAATAATCTTGTAATCCCCTAAATTCTCCCTCTTCTCTATTGTTAGTTGAAAGAATAACATATCCATCTTTAGACAATATAAATATTTTATTTAACCATTGAATATTCATAAGGAATTTAAATAAAACTTCTTTCATATTATTTGAAATTTCATCTGATTTTTTTTTAGAAGTTAATAAGAGTTTAGCATTATCTTTAAAATTATCAATGACATTTATAAGTTTTAATTCGTTTTCTAAATTGTTTACCCACAATTTTATTTGATCTTCCATTACATCAGAAATTGATTTAAGATGTTTTTCTATTTGATCTTTTCCACTTCTATATCCTATCATTGTAGAACTAATACATATAATTATCGCAGTATTTAAAACTAATGCTATAAAAGATAATAAGATTCTATTCCTTATTGATTCTTTCTTTAATAATTGAAAAAATAATAAAATATTTGTTAAAACTGAAATTAAAAGGAAAATAAATATAATAATTATACTAAATAAATTAAAATCATTCATTCTTTTTTTCTTTAAAATATTCTTCTAACGGATTATCTAAATTTTCAAAAGCAATTAAATTTTGTGGGCTAAAAACTACTCGTGGTATATCTTGCCCTTCAAGAATTCTAATAGCGATTTCAATAGCAACCATTCCAGTAATATATGGAAATGAGTCAATAGTTGCAGTCATCTCTTTATTTCTAATAGAATAATAAGCAGCCTCTATTCCATCTGTTCCAATAACAATGGTATCTTTTAATCTATTATTTATTTTTAAAGATTCGACAACACCTAAAGCCATTATATCATTATTAGCATAAAAACCAATAATATTTGGATATTCTTGTAATATTTTGTTAGTTTTCTCAAGTGCTATTTGGAGTTCCCAATTACAATACTCGCTTGCAACAATTGTAAACTTTCTACCCTTTAATGTGTCAACAAACCCATTAGTTCTTTGATTAACAGCATAAACATCAGGTAAACCTTTGATTATAGCGATATTTCCACCATCGCTAAATTTTTGTATGAAATATTTAGCTACCCTAACTCCATTTTCATATTGATTTGGACCAACAAAATAATCCGCATCATCTAAGACAGCATCATCAACATTTATAATTAAAATATTTTTTTCTCTTGCTTTTTTAACTGCTATATTAAGGTTAGAATTTGTTTGTGGAGAAACTAAAATTGCATCAAAATTATTAGAAACCATTTCTTTCATATATATTAGTTGCCCTTCCAAATCACTTTCAGAAGCCCCAGCATGAATTTCAATATTTAATCCATATTCTTTAGCCTTTGACATCATTCCATTAGCCAAAAATTGCCAATATTGATTGCCAAAAAACTTCATTACTGCACCAATTTTGTATTTCTTAGTAATAATATTTTTTTTACCAAATTTCTTTTCAATATTTTGATAATTGATCGAATTTTTTTCCATATCAGGATCAAATCCACTACCATATTTCTTATAATAAGACCTATTTGAACATGAAAATAATAACAATAAAAATACCAAATATAATATTTTCATAATATATCTCCATATTTACTTACTATACTAATGATAATACTTAGAATTATAATAGTCAATATCAAATAGGTTTTTAAAATCTAAATTTTGGTTTAAAAAAAATATTATAGCTAAACTATGAAAAATTGAAGTAGATTTTAAAGAAAAAGATTTAATAATCCGAATTTCAATTTAATAAAATAAATCTTATATAAAACACGACTTTCACAAAGAATGGAATAAAATTTTAATAAATATATAATACTTTTAGAATAAAGATATTCTTTTTTATTAAAATTTTTTCCTGTCCTTCGTGTTAAAATTTATACTAAATGTAATTCGATATTCGCATTAATTATTATTATCGCACATATAAATATTACCCTCATATCTTTTGAATATTTCATCTTAAGAAATTAGATTCATTATTTTTGTTTTTCTTTAAAGGACTACTCCCATCAATTCTAAAATTCGTTCGAGTTCTTCTTGGGAAAAGTATTCTATTTGGATTTTTCCTTTTATTGAGCTACCTGCAATGCTTACCTTTGTTTGGATTTTTTCAGCAAGTTTTTCTTCCGCTTTTTGTAACTCAAGTTCTCTTAAAGAAGTTTGTTTTTTTGGTTTTTGGTGATGAACTGGAGGCCATTTTTTTGCTAATTGTTCAGTTTCTCTTACAGAAAGATTATTTTGTATTATATAATCGGCAAAACTAACATGTTGATTTTTATCTTCTATTGATAAAACACTCCGAGCATGACCTGGCGTGATTTTAGATTCAATTAACCATTTTTGTATCTGAGGATTAAGGTTTAAAAGTCTAAGTGTATTTGTAATCGCGGTTCTACTTTTACCAAGTCTACCAGAGAGTTCTTCTTGTGTGATAGTATAGGTTTCAATCAAAGTTAAATATGCAAGCCCTTCTTCTATTGGATTTAAATTTTCTCGCTGAATATTTTCAACTAAAGAAATCTCCATTTTCTCTTTTTGAGATAAATCTTTAATTATAACTGGTATTTTTTCAAGTCCTGCAAGTTTAGCTGCTCGATACCTTCTTTCACCAGCGATTATTTCGTAAACTTCACCTTTTTTTGCAACTGTTATAGGTTGAAGAATGCCAAAATTCTTTATTGATTGAGAAAGGCTTTCTATACTTTCTTCGATAAAATTCTTTCGAGGTTGATTTGGGTTTGGGAATATTTTTTCTATTGAAAGTTCAACAAATCCAGCAATAACATTGCTTTCATCATTAGTTTCTGGTTTGGATTCGTCAGAGACATTTACTTTTAAAAGTGCATCCAAACCTAAACCCAATCCTCTATTAACCTTTGCCATTAATAAACTCCTTAGCAAGTTCTTCATAAGCTTTTGAACCAAGACAATGTTTGTCGTGTAAGAAAACAGGTAGTCCATAAGATGGAGCTTCTGCTATTCTAATATTTCTCGGTATCATAGTCCTATAAACTTTATTGCCAAAGTGTCCAATTACATTTTTAGCAACATCATCAGTTAAATGCGTTCTTTTATCAAGCATTGTAAGTAAAACACCTTCTATTGTTAAATCTGGATTTAGACTTTTTTTCACAAGATTTATTGTGTTTATTAGCTGACTTAAACCTTCCAATGCAAAAAATTCTGTTTGTAAAGGAATTAATACAGTATCACAGGCAACAAGTCCGTTTAAAGTTAAAATTCCTAAAGATGGAGGGCAATCTATAAAAATATAATCAAAATTTGATCTTTCTTTTTCTAAAACTTTTTTTAAAAAGAATTCTCTTTCTTCTTTTTCAACAAGTTCTATGCCAGCACCAGTTAAATTAATATTTGCAGGTATTAAAGAACAATTTTTTACTTTTGTTTCGATCATAGCTTCTTTTGTCGAAATATGCCCCATTATTACTTCATAAATTGTATTTTCGTCTTTTTTTATGCCAAAACCAGAACCACAGTTGCCTTGAGGGTCAAAATCCACTACTAATACTTTTTTATCTAATAATGCAACACCAGCCGCTAAGTTTATAGCTGTCGTTGTCTTACCAACTCCGCCTTTTTGATTTGCTATCGTTACTATTTTACAATCCATTATTTCCTCCCAAAGAATTATATACTTAAACGTTTTAAATGGTCAATATCTAATAAAAGTTGATATTACTTACAATTTGTTTTTTAAAACGAATTATAGTAGTACTGCGTTTAAAGTATATAATGACAATTTGAACGATTGTCATTATAATTGTAATATCGGATTAAATTTATTAGAGAATTACTTTTATTTTCTATTATTGTAGACAAAGATTTAAATTTGTTTATTTTAAATTTATAAACTATAAATAATACCAAAATATTTTAATAATTTCAAATCTTTATTTAAGAAATTATTTAACTTAGGAACAATTTTTTTTAGCGATTAACAAAAAAAATATAATATTTTTATTTTTTTACAGAAAATTCATTTTTTACTTATCTTTTTTTTATATTTTATGCTATAATAGATAGTGTATCAACTTTCTTTTATGGGGATAAACAAAGATGGTGGAAAATAATAGGATACTTATTGGCTGTAAAGAAAATAGCATTTACTTAATGGCAGAAGGTCATATAACAGCTAATTTAAGTTTTCCATTAAGAGAAGATTTATATAAAAAAATTTCTACACTCAAATTCATTGAGAATATTTTTATGGATTTGAGTAAAACCGATTATATGGATTCTACATTTATGGGGCTTTTGGTTGGCATAGAAAGAAAATTGTTTTCAACTTTTAAAGCTCATTTATATGTTATAAATCCAACAGAAATTGCTAATAAACTTTTAAAATCAATGAGAATGGATATTTTCTTAAAAATTGAAGAAAAACCAATCCCAAGTGATATAGAATTTTCTATTTTTGATGAAAATATTGAAATAAGTGAAAATGAAAGAACTAAAATAGTTTTAGTAGCACATAAAGATTTAAGCTCATTAAGTGAAGAAAATGCAAAAAGATTTAAAGCATTAGAAGATATTCTTGAAAAACAAATAAAAGATAAATAATATTGCATATAAAAATAATTTGAATTTGCTGACGGATTCTCACTTTTACTCTTAGTTGAGAGTTTTAATACAAAGGACACGAAGTTCACGAAGAAATACAAAAAAAATCCCTTTTTTAATTAAATTTTTGTGAAACTTCGTGTTAAAAATACTCTTTTTTGAAAAGTGGAGATATGTCAGAAATCAACCTATTGTTTAACGATTTAAAAGATTATTTTCCTGCACAAATAACTGTACCATCATATTGAGCAATATATAAATTTTCGTGTGTGGCAATGTATGAAAAATTAATTTCATTTGGTTCTTTTACATTTGGTATAACTTTAACATAAAATTTCCAAATTATATGTCCATCGTCTTGTGATAGTGCATAAATTGAGCGTTCTTTATAATTCACAAAATAGACATTTTTATTATCTAAAGAAGGTTTTACTAATCGAGAAGAAAATTCTTTTTCCCAAACTAAATTCCTATCAACATAACACGATATTTTTTTATCATTAATAATAAATTCTTTTTGTTCATTAATAAGAAGATCATTTGTTGTAGTAGTATAAAGCGAATCAGAAACTAATAATTTTCCTGTTTTCATATCAAGGGTATAAAATTTGCTTTTATCATCTTCCAAAAATATTAATCCTTTATCATAATCAATATTATAAGAAACAAATGAGTAATTCTCATCTTGATTAAACTCCCAAACAATTTTACCTTTATCAGTTGTAATAGCATAGACTTTACCACGACTTAATCCTGCCCATACATAAAGCTTGTTATCATAAAAAACAGGTCCATCAAATATATCTTTAAGATTAATATGCCAAATTTTTTTTCCTTTGTCTTTACTAAAACAAAATAAATGACGAGATGGTAATCCATTTTCTATATAATCGCCTGCAAGTACATACAATTTGTCTTTATATATTTTAATTACAGAGGCATTTTCTTCTTTTGTAGTCACTGCCCAAAGTTCTTTTAAATCTGTGCCATTAAGAATAAAAGTACTCATTATTAATATTGTAGATAAAATAAACAGTTTCAATTTATACCTCCTAACTCGTAACATATTAATCTTAATTAAAACTCATCAAAAAATCAATAATAATTTGCAAAATCTCTTGCAATATTGTAATACTAAATTTTATAGACAATATGTTTAATAACCCAAATGTCGAATTAAAAAAAACAAATCATAAAAATAGTATTCTTTTGATTTTAACTCAATAGTTATTTCAAGCGATTTTTTACTTTGTGCTAATAAGTGTTATAATATTAAAAAAAATGTAAATCCTTTGACTCAAATAGAAATATTATGTAATGTAAAATTACTGTATTCCGTAGGAATAAAAATAGTTTTAGGACAGGTGGTTTTATGATTAGCGTAAAAAATCTTGTTAAAGTATATGATAATAATGAACCAGCAGTTAAAGGAGTTTCTTTTGATATTAATAAGGGAGAAATCGTTGGGCTTTTAGGTCCAAATGGTGCTGGTAAAACTACCATTATGAAAATGATTACCTGTTACATGAATCCAACAGGAGGGGAAATTTTTGTCGATGGTAAAAACACATTAGATGACCAAATTTATATCAAAAATCTTATTGGCTATTTACCAGAGCATACTCCTCAATATGAAGATATGACAGTTTATGAGTATCTTTATTTTACATGTGAGGTAAGAAGTATCAAAAAAGAAGATATTGTTCCTTCTATCAAAAAAATGGTAAAATTGACAAGTTTAGAAAAAGTTGTTACTAAAAAAATTAGTCAACTTTCTAAGGGGTTTAGAAAAAGAGTTGGGCTTGCGTCTGTTTTGATCCACGACCCAAAAATATTAATCCTCGATGAGCCAACTTCTGGCTTAGATCCAAATCAGATTATTACATTCAGAAAAATCTTAAGAAGATTAAGCGAGAAAAAAACAATTATTCTTTCAACTCACATTTTATCAGAAATTGAAGCAATTTGTGAGAGAGTAATCATTATCAAGAGTGGTAAAATTGTTGCAAATGATACAATCCAAAATCTTATTGCAAAAAATTCAAATGAGCAATACATTGATTTTTGTATCGAAGCATCTAATTTAATTGAAGTAGAAAATGCTTTATTAAATGTAAAAGGTGCATGGAAGATTGAATTTGAAAAGAAAAATGGTACAAATATCTTCAAATTTAAAGCTTTAACATTAAAAGACTCTAATTTTGAAGAAAATTTAAGAAATTTTGTTAATGAGAAAAATTGGAAACTTACATACCTTGAAAAGAACAATGCAAATCTCGAAGAAATATTCTTAAAACTTGCAGGTGAGGAGGAAGAAAATGGGTAGAATTTATGCTATATATAAAAAAGAACTTGGAAGTTTTTTTTACTCATCAATTGCTTATGTGTTTTTGGTCTTATTTATTTTGATACCAAATATAATGTTTTTTTATTTTTTTGGTGGAATTTTTAAAGAAGACTTAGCATCTATGAGAAGATTCTTTATGATGCTTCCTTTTGTGTTTATTGTTTTTATACCTGGCTTAACTATGGGAAGTTGGGCAAAAGAAAAAAATTCTGGCACAATCGAATTACTTTTTACATTCCCTGTGTCTGACTTTGAAGTATTAATTGGAAAGTTTTTGGCAAGTTTAACAATTGTAGCTACTGCTCTTGTTAGTACGCTATTTATACCTCTTTTGACTCATATTATGCTTGGTAGTTTTGACTGGGGACAAATTTTTAGTCAATACTTTGGGGCATTATTGCTTGCTTGTAGTTATATTGCAATAACTTTTTTTATTTCAAGTCTTACAATGGAATTAATTGACGCATTTTTATTAAGTGCTTCAATATTGCTTTTATTGACTGTAATTGGTTATTTACCATCAGTGACACAATTTCCAGCGTGGCTTGATTGGGTAAAATATACTTTTATTAACACAAGTTTATCAACTCACTTTTCAAATTTTAGTAAAGGTGTTATTGATTCAAGAGATGTTCTTTACTATGCTGGTGTGACATTGGTATTCTTCTATCTAAACTTACGCTCACTCGAGAGCAGAAAGTGGGGTTAAAAATGAAAAATATAGGTGAAGTAAAAACAAAAAATATATATTCATGGCTTATTTTTGGGCTAATCATATTAAATATAGTTGCTTTTATATTTTTAGCAAACAAACTCTATTTTAGAATTGACTTAACAGAAGGACAAAAATATTCTATTGGTAAACCTACTGTTGATTTATTGAAACAACTTAATGACCCATTAATTATTGAATACTATTATAATGACAAGGCTAAAGAAGTTAGCGAAATGGCTTTGATTATTCAATACATTGAAGATATGTTAAAAGAGTATGAAAGTGCTGGAAGAGGCAAAGTTAATGTCTTAATCAAAGAAGTTAGCTATGAGAAAAAACCTCAAGAAACGGCAGAACTTGAAGAACAAGGACTTCAACCATTCTCATTAAGTGAAAGTGGACAAACAGAGTCAAAAAGTTTATTGGGGCTTTCTGGTATAATCTTAAAATACAAAAAAGACCAAAAAGTATTATCAGCAGTTTATAGCGATATGGGTTTTGAATTTAGACTCGATGTTGAAATAAAAAAATTAATTAGTTCAGAAAAAGAAAGCATTGCAATATTAACAGCAAGTGAAAATAAAAATATTTATAAAGAATATCAATATGTTAGACAAGTTGCAGAAAAAGAATATAGCGATGTTAGAGTAATGGACCCTGGTACTAACATTCCAAAAGAAGTTTCTACTATTATAATACTTGGTGGTGATACACTGACTGATTATGATATTTTCCAAATTGATCAATTTTTGATGAATGGTGGAAAGGCTTTTGTTGCTTTAAACGGTCTAACAGTAGAAATCCAACAACAAGGAATTTTTGCTCTCCCATCATCTTCTAAATTACTTACTTTACTCGAAAGTTATGGTATTAAGGTAAACAAAGATTTAGTTGGAGATAATGATTCTTACAATCCATTGCCACAAAGGCAAGGACTTTTTGTTCAACAAAATAGATACCCTATTTGGCCTAAGATTAAATCTACAAATTTTAACAAAAAAAATGCAATTGTAGATAAACTTGAAGGTTTGAATATATTTTGGGGATCATCTATTGATGCTGACGATAAAATTAAAAGTCAAGTAGAGTTTCTTTTTAAAACAACAGATAAAAGCTGGGTACAAAAACAAGACTACAAACTTGACATCGAAACGTATAAATATCCAATGCAAGAAGGTGTAAAATCATATAACCTTGCTTGTGCATTCTCTGGAAATTTAAATAGTTTCTTTACAGGAAAAGATGTTCCAAAAAATGAAAAAAATTCAACTGTTACTTATGAAGGTTCAAGACTTGATAAAGGAAATACAAAAATAGTTGTTGTTGCAAATGAATTTTTCTTACAAAGTGATTTTGCAGGAAATGATGAACTTTTATTTTTAATGAACAGTGTTGATTGGCTTTCAAAAGATCAATCTTTGATAAGTATAAGAAATAAAGGAAAATTCACAAAACCTCTTGATAAAGCCATAAATCAGCAACAAACTGATTTTTTTAAGACAATAATCATAGGTTTTACAACATTCTTTATACCTGTTATATTTATTGCTTTTGGAATTATTTTAAATCTTAGAAGAAAAATTAGAGATAAAAAGTTAAAAGAAAGTTTTTTATAACACGGATTAGCACAGATTTTACGGATTATATTAATTTAGTATCAATAAGCATAATCTGTGTTATATAACCTAAAAATTTTGGGTTTAAAAGACTAAATCTTCAAAAAAGGAAGGTGAAAAATGAAATTGGATAGAAAAAATACAATTTATGCTTTGGGTGGCTTACTTGTTTTCCAAATAATTTTGATAGCTTTGCTAAATATTTTCTCATCTCAAAATATAAAAACTGGTAACATTCAAAAAGCTTTAGTAAATGGTTTAAAAAAAGATGATATTGTTTCTTTTGAAATAACTGATTCAATGGATACTTTTGCAGTAGAAAAGAAAGATGGAAACTGGATGGTTAGAGTAGAACAATCATATTTACCAGGCAATCCATCAAAAATTAATTCTTACCTTGATTTAATTACTAATTTGACTCAAGGAGTTAAGATAAGCGATACATATGACTCATCAACAGATATTGCTTTTGGTTTTAGTGAAAAAGAATATCAAAAACTTGCAGTTAAAACAAAAAATAAGAAAGATTTTTATATTTTTATTGGAAATCCAGGTTCAAAAAGAGGTACTTCTTATATAAAGTTTAAAGATGAAAAAAAAGTTAGAGAAATTATGTCAACTATCGCTTCAGAGACAAGCAATGAACCAATCCAATGGGCTGACAAAAATATTTTTGATAAACTTGCAATAGAAGACATCGCAAGTTGTGAAATTAATTCAAATTTTACATGGTTTAAAGGTAATTACTCAATCAATTACAAAGAAGAAAAAGATAAAGATAATAAAACTAAAATTACCTTTGTAGTAGACCCAAAAATTGATGAAACAGACGAAATTTTAATTAGAGACTTACTCACAAATATTAGTACTTTGACAATTTCTGAGTACAAATTAAAAGGTGGAATCACTGGTAAGGATAAACTTGGTTTTATAAAATTAACACTAAGAAATGGTAAAAATTATGTGCTAGATTTTTATAGAGCTGATGCTGATGATATTGGTAGTTATATACTCGATATTAACACAAATGAGTATCTCTACTTATTACATGAAGACCCTCTTAAAAGGTTATTTAAGGATTCTAAAGAATTCTTAAAAAATAAATAGTTTTGTTTAAGTTTCATTACACTCCGGGGTAGGCTTGTTGTTTACAAGCTTACCCTTTTTAATTTTTTAATATAATACTAATAATTTTCAAGAAATATTAGCCATTAATAATATTTTTTCTTCTTTTTTACAATTTTCTAAAGATTTTTTAAATACATCCAAAAATTCTTTTATAGGAATATCATTAAATAAATAAAAGTTTTCAAATAACTGAAAATATTCTTTTAATGCAATTTCTATTTTTTCTATATTATATTTTTCTAAATTGTAATTTAAATTTTTGTTATATCTAAAACCATTGTAATAATCTATTAAATAACAAACAAAACCAAATGCAAGCCCTCTTAGTTCTAATGCAGATATATTCAAATCTTTATAAAAATAACTCTGTGGTGAAATTAAAAACACTGGCAAATATCTTCGTGTTTTTCTTAAATAAGAGACAAATAAAAAGAAAAGAAAACTATCAAGTTCTTTATTCATAAAAACTCCTTAATTTTTTTTAATATAACAATTAATTGTTAAGAATTTATTTGGAGTTTAAGAAATATATCAAATCTTTTGATGTTAGGATAGAATTAGAAAATAAATATATAATTTAAGTGATTTTGAGTGATAGAATTTAAAAAGAATAGTATAAAAAATCTGCCAAGTTTTTAAAACTTGACAGATTTATCATTATCATTTATTTTTTTTGTTTTTAGTTTTTGTTTCTATTTTAGGTTTTAATTTATCGTCAAGCGAAAGTTTGTAGAAATAAAACCCAAGACCTATTGCAAATAATATCATCAAAAATGAAAGAATTTGACCCATTGAAAAAAAACTAACAATAAAGCCAGTGAGTTTACCTTGTTCGATATTTGCAAATTGTGAATCTGGTTGCCTAAAAAATTCTACAAAAATTCTTGCAAGTGCGTAACCAACCAAATAAACAGAAGCAGTAAATCCTTTAAAAGGTTTATATTTTCTTCCAAGAAACCACACTATAAAAAATAAAACAATTCCTTCAAAGAATGCTTCGTATAATTGTGATGGATGACGTGGTAAATTAATTGTTGTTACTTCTTCACCAGAAATTGTCATTTTACCAAGTACATTGTTTATAATGTTACCAGCACCATCGACAACTGTTTGATTTAACTCATTTATTTTCCAACCAATATCGTTTATGACTTTACTTACTTCAGGAAATTTAATTGGAAGTTTTTGAGCATCAGGAAAAAACATTCCTATAGGGGAAGATGTTATTCTACCATAAAGCTCGCCATTTATAAAATTGCCAAGTCTACCAAAAGTATATCCAAGTGGAATTGAAGGAAATATTACATCACATAATTCTCTAAAATTTACTTTTTTTACTTTTATATAAATTAGAGAAGCAAGAAATATACCAA
>MIAN01000153.1 GCA_001829125.1 Spirochaetes bacterium GWB1_27_13
TGTGCTAATCTGTGTTATAATCAGTGTTATATTTATCGGAATATTTTAAAAGTTGTTAATAAAAATCTTCTATAAATAAATGAAATAAATATTTGTCGTAATTTTTTTACGGTAATTGTTACTTACAAAAATCGTGTAATGTTTTATTATTTGGAATAATGAGCTAAGAAAATATAGAGAGTTATTTTATGCTAAATAACATGAATTTCGATTTAACAACTATTAGAAAAATATATTTTTAGATTTAAAAAAACATTTTCTAAGAATTTAAAAAAATTATCAATCAAAACAAATAATTCTGTGATATAATTTACATTATATACCTGAAATATTTTTTTACAACTTTTTTATTTAAAAGGAGTTATGAAAAAAATAATCCTTAAATTTAAGACAATCTTGAAACATTTCAGTATATTTGAATTTTTTTCTATTTAAAAAGAGGTAACTAAATGAAAACTAATTTTACTCCTCAAGAACTTGATTTTACGAAAAATATTTTAGAATTTTTTCAAAGCGATAGGGTAGGCGAGGGGATTGCTAAACTTGAAGAATTTAAAACTAATTTGCATAATGCTATTCCACAAAAAGAACGAATATCTAAAGGTATAACTTTTGTCCTTAAAAGGATTAGTAGTTTAATTGTCTTTGTAAATCCAGAGATAATTAAGGATATTGCGATAAAAATACAACAAAATGTAAAAACTGACAATATGATTTTTGGTGTTGCAATTTTTTTAATGGGTGAATACGGTAAATCTCATCCAACAGAAGTCTATCAGTTTTTTTTGGAGGCAGCATCCTCTGGTGATTGGGTTACAAAAGAATTTGCCCAAAGTGGTTTTAGGTATGTAATTAAGCCAAATAAGGATGAAGTTTATAGTTTTTTGTTAGAAAATTCCAAAAGTGATAAATCTGATATAAGACGATTTGTTGGAGAAACTTTACGCCCTGTTGTAGAAAATAATTGGATGTTTAAAAATCCAGATTATTCGTTAAGTATTTTAAAGAATATGTTTAGAGAAAAAAAAGATTTTCCTCGAACTTCTGTTGGTAATAATTTGAGTGATTTATCTCGCAAATTGCCTGATTTAATTTTGGGTGTTGTAAAAGATTTGGTTGGTATGGAAGATAAAAATAGTTATTGGATAGCATATAGAGCATGTCGCAATCTTGTTAAACAATTTCCACTAAAAGTTATGGATATTTTAAAAGTAGATGAGTATCATTATAAAGATAGAAATTTTTATAGAAAAGATTTTTTGTAGAATAAAAGAATTGGTGTTATTGAGTTTTTTCCATAATATACAAAGCCGCTTTTTTGTCAACATTGTATAGAGAAAGATTGTTTGTAATTTGTTGCATTTCGTCCTTAGCGTTTTTTATGAAATTAAAATAATCTCCTTGCTCAAAGTATTCTACTATATCAGTAAAAATATCTCTTTTAGAATTGTAATCAAGAATAATAACTTTTTCTTTAGCACATCTATAAGCTTCTTTATAGTATTGCATTCTTATATTTTTTGGCAGTCCATGAGCAACATAGCTTGATATTACTAAATCAAACGAGTCGTTAGCAAAATTAAGTCCTTTAGAAATATCCATTTTTAAAAATGAAATATTGGAATGAGTCAGTTTTTTTGCATTATCAATCATTTTTGTTGAAGCATCTATTCCTGTAACAATAAAATTTTTTTTATAAAGAGAATAAGCCAAAGCTCCAGTTCCACAGCCAATATCTAAAACTGTTTTTGGAGAATCATTTTTTAAAAAATCTTTTGCTTTATCAAGAATTTTATCATACTGATTAACTTGGTATTTAAAAAATAATGAATAGAAAAAAGAAATTTTATCAAAAAGTTTTATGTGATTTTCCAGAGTCATAATATATCCTATGTTTTTTTGAGCGGAATCTTAATTGTAAAAACAATTCCAAATTTTTGTCTTAAAACAATACTATTTAATGTATCAATTAAACAACTATAATCACTAATATAATTGTAAATTTTATACCTTATAGCAGTGCTATTAAAGATAAGTTGATTTGCTAATCCAAAAGAAAAATATTTAAAATTTAATAAACTAATAGTTCCAAACTTAATTTGTTTTAAAAAAAAACTACTATGAAAAATAGAATAATAATCGTCAGATATTTCATCTTCTTCATAAGCAATCAGAAAAGATAGGTTGAGTAATAAAAAAAGCAAAATTAGTATTTTTTTCATATAATTACAATATAATTTACAAAAAATATATTGATTAGTCAACAATTTTAAAATTATTATTAAAAAATAATGTAATTTTTTAGATTTAATAAAAAAAAACAAGGCTGATTCTAACAGAAGTCAACCTTGTTTAAAAAGTGCGATTTTTTGGGTTGTATGTAAAAAACCTATTAACAATAAGTTCTTTCCGTAATCTATAAAGCAAGAGGTGTGCCAAAGTTTTATAGTATTGTGTAATTTGTTTGTATAAAACAAGTTGTAGAATATTTGTGTATTTTACAATCTAATTAAATTTTTTCCTAAATTCAGATTTTAGGAATGGTTTTTAGAATTTTTATTATTCTTTAAATAGAAAAAAGGATTAAGATTAGACATATAGTAAAATGTTTTAGGTTTGTCAAAAATTATAGAATCTAATTACTTTAATATCAGGTAATTAGGCAATTTTAATCAGTGTAATTCGTGAAAATTTGAGTAATCTGTGTTATAGTTTAATGCTATTTCATAAATTGGTAGTCTAAATTATCCAATATGTGTATAACATCAACAGTTGTTGTATTCACTAACAATACTGATGCTAATTTTTTATCTGGATATATTCTTACTAATGAGGCATAACCAACTCCGCCTCCTTGATGTGAATAATATTTATTGCCATTATTTGAAGATACCATCCAGCTTATTGCAACACTTCTATTTTTTTTATCATCTCTAATAATTTCAGTAAAAAACATTCGTTTTGAGTCGTTTGATAATAATTTTGATTTATCTTGCAATAAATCTTTTAAAAAAGATGATAAACTGAGAGAATTTGCCACAATTCCACCATGTGAAGGAAAATCAAAGTAAAATTGCCTTTCTAAATATTTCCAATTGCCTTCATCTTGCCATTTTCCACCTTTTAAAAGTAGAGTCATAAAATTTTCCATTAGTGATTTTTTGTTTATATATGGTTTTGCAGAAAGATTTAAATCTCTAACTTCTAAGCTCATGTCTTGATCTTTTATATTTAAAACTTTTATTATATTTGTCTTAACATAAGTTTCATAATCTAAGCTGGATACATTTTCTATAACTTTACCCAAAATAGCATAACCTAAATTTGAATATAACATTTTTTTAGTGGGTTCAAATTTTAATTTGTTGTTTTTTTGTAACACTTCATTTAAAAAATCGTCTCTTTTAAATTCTTTATGTTCTTCTTTCCAGTGAATAAAAAAATTACCAATTATTGGGTTTGGAATGCCAGATGAATGACTCAAAATGTCTATTATTTTTATATTTTTGTAAGGAATATCTTTTATATATTTAGAAACATCATCATAAATATTTAATTTATTTTGTTCTTGCAATTGCAAAATCGATACTCCCGTAAATAATTTTGTTACAGAAAATATATTCATTGTAGTATCTAATTTCATATTAATTTTATTTTTTACATCCATATATCCAGTGGCTTTAGAATAAATTATATCTTTTTCATTAATAATAGCATATTGTAATCCCGGTGTAATATTATTCTCAATTAAAGAATCTATATATTGAGATACTCTATTTTCTCTATCATTTATCGAATTATCCATAGTTAAAATATCTCCTTTACTACATGATAATACTAAAATTAAAAGAAATATCGGTAAATAGTTTTTCATGTATTTTATCCTAACTTCTATTAGTTGCAATAAAAACAATACTAAAAATAGTAATAATGCTATTCACAATAAAGCAAATTACTAGGAGTGATAAAAAATTTACGCTATGTGATAAGACGGAATAAAAACTAGTTGTAAATACTTGAATAATTTTTATGATTACATAAATAAAGAGAGGGATTATAATCATCAATACAAAATAATAAATTGGTACATTACCGATAAAATTGGCTCTCAATCTCCATGATATACCTATAAAAATAAGAGATATTGCAAAAAATAGAAAAATCCTTGAAATTTTATCAGTTATCGCCGTTTTTAGAAAATTATTATTAAATCCAGCAGAAAAACTTACAATTTGTTGGTCTTTTATAACAAAATCTTTTAATTGAAATAGTTTAAATAACGAAAAATTTAATGCTTTATTGTAATCATAAGAAAAGTTGTATAAAACATTTATATCTGTTGGAAATTTGAAAATATAATCCATAAATTTAGAATTTTCATCATAAATTATATTTTTAATATTAAATTTTGATTCTTTTATTATTTTAGCAGTTTTTATTTTTTCGCTGTCAGAAACATCTTTCTTTATTTTGTATATATAATTGCTTTTATCATACAAGCTTAACAAATAGTTTTCATCTTCATTAGATACATTTTCTAATATCTGAGAAAAATATTTTTCTTCTATTATTTCTGGAATAGGAAAATATTCCACATTTTTATCTTGTAAAGAATAGCAATATAAAGTAAAAAAAAGTTGACTTTTTGCCTGACCATAAGGTGCATAAATAACATCTTTAATATTAAAATTATCATCAAATTTATAAATTTTAACTCCATAAAGATAGAATGTATTTTCTAATTTATCCATATCCAAAACTTTTTTTGCCATATCAATAGTAAGCATTATTTTGTCAGATAGAAAAAAAACAAAATCATTTTTACCAGAAAATATTTTTGCATTTTCAAGATAAGACAATTCAACAGAAACATTTGACAATTTAACAAAACTTTCATTTTGAAGTTGAACAATGTCCCTTAAAGACTGATTTTTTTTAAGTATTTCAATATAAGTAAACAATGATTTTTGATAGTCCTCTTCGTAAAAATATTTTTCACTTTGTTTTCTAAGAGAATAAATATCTTTAATTTCTATAAATTCTTTCTCCATATAATCGCTAAATTCTTTATCTGTCATCATTGAGTTTCTATATCTTAATATTTCTTTAATATTCTCAATCTTTTGTAGAATATCTTTCTTTTTATTAACATCATAAATATATTGGTAATAATAAAGACTTGCAAGATAATCTTGTTTTTGGAAAAAAATTTCAGCAAGTTGAATGTAATCGGTTATATTATTTGATATTGCCGTATCTTCTGTGATAAGTACAGAATTTTTTTTCTTAATTTCATCGGCAATTTTTATCCTAAGCTCTCTAACTCGTTCTTTTATAGGGTCACTTTCAATAATTTTTATATATTCTTCATAACATCTAAGACTATCAAAATATTTTTTATTTTTATAGAATAAATTACCACTTTCAATTAAATTATTGGCTCTAATAGTGTTATTTCTCATATTTTCAATTTTATTTTCTAAATACGGGATGGTAAATTCCATTCCAACAATAAATAATAAAGTCAAAAAAATTAAAATATAAAGCCCTCTTGACACAATTTGAGCAAAAGTTAAATTAATTCCACCTTTTACAATCAAATCTTCTCTATTTATAATTATTGAATAACAAAAAGAGAAATATATCAAGGTAATTAAAAATAGATTTTGAAAGAAAAGTAAAAGAGAATTATTTCTTACAAAATCAAAATAAAACTGAGGATGAATTTCAGTTAAATGTTGTCTGCTATAAATAACAGAAATAGTCAAACATATTAAAAGATATAGTAAGAAAAAAATAGAAAAAGATATTTGAGTTTTGAAATATATCTTTTTTAAAGCTTCTTTCATTTAATCTTTCTCCCAATTGTTGGCTTTTAAGAATACAACTTTAACTGCAAAAAGAATTAAAGCAATTATGATTATAATAGAAGATAAAGCAATACTTCTTAAAAATAAAAGTTGTTTTCCTAATAAGTAAAAATTTGCATTATAAATATCAAAGATATATCCAAAAGAAACATAAAATACCAAAAGAAACAAAAATTTTATTGACATAGAAACAAAAGGATAGTTTTTAATAAGAATCAAAGTTGAAAAAGAAATTATAAAGAAACTAACAGCAAACCAAAGTAATAAATTTTCCCAAAACTTATTGTATTTTAAAAATTTAAAAGTCATATTTATAAAACTATCAAATAAAGTTTTAGTAATTTTGTTATCATAAATAGAAAATTCTCTTAATATTTCTTTTGGAAATTCAATTTTTTCTTTTGTATCAGGTAATTCTATTATTATTTTATCAACAATATACTTAATTTTAAAATTAGAATAAGTTTTAACTTGTTTATCTTCAATAAGTATAACATTCTTCAAATTATCTTTTTCTATAACATCAAAATAAAATTTTCTTTTTTTTAAAAATCCTATATTGTAAAAAATATTAAGTAAATTTTTTTTATCTTTGTCAAATATATTTTCTAAAAGTATATATTTATCTGTTTTATAATCAAAAGTGTAAAAGTTTTTTAATATATTTTTCATTTTTTGATCTTCGATTTTCTTTTCTATGTTGTTTTCAAAAAAAGATTTTTCAAATTCTTTTGGAATATTATCTTGATAGTCAAAAAACGATCTTTCTGTAAAAAAAATCCGAGCATCATCGATATTATTGAAAAAAGCATTATTTTGATTTGGTTTAAAAAGGAATAAAATAATAAAAATAAAAAACGTTGTTATTATTATAGGTATGAAAAAAGAAAAAACTTCAAATTTCTTTTGATAGTTTAATACTAATATGCCATAAATAAAAATAGATAATATAAAAGAATTATAAGTTGAATGTAAAAAAGTAGGGATAAAAATAAATGTAAATATATCATTAAAAATATCTTTTGTATCATCTATTTTTATAAATTGGAAAACATTGAAGATAAAAATAATAAAAAAGAAAAAAACAAATAATAACAATAAAATTAATAAATATTTAAACAAAGAAACTAATATTTCTTTAATCATTTAATTTCCTACATAACACATATTCTCAGATATTTTAGGAGATTAACATAGATTCTAACTTATTGATATTTATTATATTAGTTTTTAACAAATAGCTAGTATTTTTCTACTAATTTAATATAACTTGCATAATCTGTATTCTCAGGGTCATAATCAATGCTAATCCGTGTTACATTTTAAACATTTATTTGTTAAAAATCAAATATTTTTATTTTAAAATTTATTTTTTTGTTATATTATTAATTATTAGGAGTATAAAAATGAGTGATCCAAAAAATATTTTTGATTATAAAGAAGTTTGTGATAGATTTATGGAAGAAAAAGAATTAGTAAAAGAGGTTTTGCTAGTATATTTACAAAAAACAGAAAAAGATATTGAAAAACTTGCTAGTTGTATCAAAATTAATAATTTTGAAGAAATTAGATTTATTGCACATGCTATAAAAGGTGGTTCGCTAAATATATCTGCAAAAAATATTGGAGAAACAGCATTCAATATAGAAAAAGAAGCAAAAGAAAATAGTACAACTGGAGTGGAAAAATATTTTGAAATAATAAAAAAGGATTTTGAAGAATTAAAAGATGCAATAAAAAAAGAAAAAGATTTAAATTGAAAAAATTACATAAAAGTAGTATTAATAAATAATGACAAAAAGAAACAAGTTTTTATTAATTTTTATATTAATTTTTTCTCTTATAATTAATAATTTATATTGTGAGAAGAATTTCAAGATTCTATCTGGCAGTAACCTTTATATGAGAATATTTTTTTTCTTCTTTCCAATTTCTAATAAATATGAATACATTTTCCAAGAACAAGATGATTTACTCATATTAGATATAACTTTAAAAAAAGAAAATATAAAAAATGAACCTTCAACTCAACCTTTATTTGAAACAGATTTAAATATAAAACTTCAAAATGTTCCAATAAACAAATCAGGAAAATCTGATATACCAATTTCAATAAGATGTAACAAAAAAGTTGGTTTTAAAAATGTTGATTTTACTATTTATAGAAATGATAATATATTAATATTAAAAGGTTGTCTTGATAATTTATCTGTAAATGAGATTTCTGATAACGAATACTTTAAAAAAAGATTTAAATGGAAATATCCTATCTATTTTGACATAAGAATAAGAATTTCTGAGAATAATTAAGAATAAACTTTGTTTTTATTGAATAAATTATAATTTTTCTATGTAATTCTGTGGATAATAATTTATTAAATTTTAATTCAAAAGTATTAAGTATTTTTTTATTGTGCCGATTATGATTGTTGTATTGGGGGTGATTTATGGTTTTATTTCAGGGTAATTCTTCAAAAATGATTGATATAATGCAAAGATCAATGGGCGCTTCTACAATGAGGGCTCAAGTTTTAAATAATAATATTGCAAATGCAACAACGCCAAATTATAAAAGGCAAGATATTACTTTTCAGGCAGAATTAGAAAAAGCATTAAATTCCGAACAACAATACCCAGGAACTCCTTTTGAGATGACTGACGAAAAACATATTCCTGCATATAGAATGAAAGATTATAGAGATGTTCAAGCAAAAAAAATAACAGAATATAATACTTATCAAAATAACAATGGAAACTCTGTTGATATTGATACAGAAATGCTTGAAAGTGCAAAAAATACGATGTATTATAACGCTTTAGCACAAAGAACTGCAAAAGAGTTTAATAAGTTAAAATTTCTAATGAGAACTTAATAGGATTAAATTTTAAAAAATATTTTTAAAATAATAGATATATATTGAATTTTAATCTCTATCATATTATACTTAATGACAGAGATTAAAAATGATTAAAAATGTTTTTGTTTTTTTTCTACACAAATATAAAAAAGAATCCCCTGTCATAAAAAATAAAGTTAAATCCTTTATTTTAGTATTATTTTTATTATATCCTATTATATTTTCTTATGTTATTTATAATATTATCTATAAAGATGTAATCTTTTTAATAGAAAATATTTTAGTATTGGTTTTTATTACACTAACTTTAGCATTGGTTAAAAAAAATAAATATGAAATTGCATTTAATATTTTTGTTAGTTTTAGTGGTATTGGAGTTCAAATTCTACTTTTAGTTATGCAATATTTAAGAATAAATTTTCTTAAAGGCTATGATATTGTAATTTTATTTATTACTACTTTAAGTATAATCTTTTTTTCAGGCTTTTTGTCCATAAAAAAGTATCAATTCTTTTTGTTTTCTGCTATTTCTATATTAATTCTTTCTTTTAATATTTTTGTGTTATTTAATGAAAATCATGAAAGTTATAAGTTAATAATTAGTTTTGTGATACTAACATTATTTTCTTGTGGTTTTTCTTATTCTTTTTTTAGAAGAGAAGACGAAATTAAGAATTTAATAGTAGAAAAAGATAAGTTAAACCAATCCCTTTCACAAGAAAGAAAAAAATTAGATTTGGCAAATAAAGCAAAAACTATTTTTTTATCAAAGATGACTCATGAAATAAGAACTCCTATGAGTGCTATTATTGGTTTTTTAGAATTACTGGAGTCAACAAAACTAAAGGATGAGCAAATAGAATATATAAAAATAATAGAACAATCTTCTGAACATTTGTTAAATATGATAAATGAAATTCTTGATTTTTCTAAATTGGAAATGGATAAAGTTAAGGTAGAAGAACTTGATATAAATTTAAAAGAACTTTTAAAAAACATTAATAATATTATGTCTTTTTCTACACAAAAAAATTCAAATGAACTTATCATTTTTTGTGATAAGAATGTTCCTTCAATTATAAAATCAGATACTTTGAGATTAAAGCAAATTTTATTAAATATTATCGGAAA
The DNA here is from genome assembly GCA_001829125.1 of Spirochaetes bacterium GWB1_27_13. GTDB lineage: Bacteria > Spirochaetota > GWE2-31-10 > GWE2-31-10 > MWDO01 > GWC1-27-15. The sequence continues at coordinate 9,860 of MIAN01000153.1, forward strand.
TGCTTTAAAGTTTACTCGTAATGGTATAATAGGGCTAAAATGTGAAAAAATAACAGCAGAAAAGGAATATTTAAGATTTACTATTATAGATAATGGAATAGGGATAAAAGAAGACTCAAAAAAAAATTTATTTCAACAATTTTATCAAGCCGAACAATCTACTGAAAGGCAATTTGGAGGGACTGGTTTAGGGCTTTCTATTTCAAAAAATTTAGTGGAGTTAATGGGTGGTAAAATATGGTTTGAAAGCCAAGAAAATAAAGGAACTAAATTTTATTTTGAAATTCCTCTAAAAAGAGTGTTTGAAGAGGAATCTTCTAATGAAATGGAAGATTCTAAAAAAATAAAAAGTCTTATATTTATAAATAATATTTATATGGAAAGTTTAATCGAAATGTTTTTAAAAAAATTGGATTATAATATTGAAATTTGTAATAATTCAGAAGAAATTTTGGAAAAATTTGTAACTAATAAGTATGATGTAATCATTATGGATGTTTGTTTCTCAACAAGAGATGATTTGATAGTAATAAAAAAAATTAAAGAAAAAGATGATAATGTTATAATAATTGGTTTATGTGATGAACTATCAACCGAAATTGAAAGAAATAGTTTTGTTAGAAGTTCTACCTGTTTTCTAACAAAACCTTTTAAAATAAATGATTTAATAGAAATTTTAAATGTTTCAGTAGATTTTAAAATCATTTAAGTTTCAATTCTATTTTAATATTGTCCCAAAAACAAAAAGACATTGAGCAGCATAATAAGTAGATAACACAAGGGCTGTCATTATTTTAACTTTTGATTTTGTTATAAAAAAATCAACTGATAATAATCCATCAGATATAAAAAATAAAATAGCTGCAATTATAAACAAATTATATTTAATTTGTGCGACAATATTAACATTCATAGCATTTAAAACCATTGTGCTAAGTAAAAGTATATAAATCCAGACTGGTACTATAAGTTTTGTATTACCGTCTCGTTTCATTCTAAAAGCAAGAAAAGTACCATAAGATAAAACAAGTAAAATAACAACAATTATAACCAAAGGATTTAATTGCCAGTTAAGGCTAAATGGTTTGAGAGTAAGAGTCTTTGTTAAAAAAGCTGATATATAAAAAATGTGATTAAGTGCAAAAGAACTAAGACCTAAGACAAAAAATAGAGGTTTTTGTTGATTTACTAAAAAAAGATCACCAATACTTCCTAAAATAATGCCAATTAGCATTAATAAAGTAAAAATTTCAAATTTTGAGAAAAGATTGACTCCTAAAACTAAAATAAGACCAATCATTGGCAAAATTTTTGTAAACTGATACAATTTTTTATTATTGTAACTACACCATATTGAGAAAATAGAAGTTATTAAAACATAAATTGAGACAAATATTATCATAAAGACTCCTCCAAATATTTTTATATTATTCTTTTTTAGATTACAATAAAAAACATAATATTTCAAATAAAATTTGGATATTTTTATAAAAGATTAATATTAATCCTCAAATAGATAAAATTTAGATTGATTTTTACTGTAAAAATTACTAAATTACTCTATATTTATATTTTACGAGGATTAAATGATTTTTTTTAGACTTTATTTATTTTTTATTGCATTTGTATTTATATCTTGTAATTCTATCTCAAAAGACAATGTAAAGAAAGTAGATGATAATATAATACAAACAAAAGATGTAAATGATTCCATAATTAAAAGAAAAGTTACAATTAATGATGAAGATATTCTAAAAGATGATTATTATGATAAAATTGATGAAATAATATTAGATGTCCCATTTATTCCACAATTTCCGCCTGGCACGAGTTGGCAAAAAACGAAAAATTGTAGCCAAACTGCTTACTTGATGGTCTCTTGTTATTACAGCAATATACTACCAACAGTAGAAGGGATAAAAAAAATAGACGATTGGCTTTATCAAAACTTAAAACTATCAATCGATAATTATAACGGTAGCCCTCTAAATATATTTCAAATGCACTACTTAGCGTTAAACTATGAAAAATATTATAATTCTGAGATAATTTATGATTTTGACGAAAAGTTGATAAAAAGAGAGTTAATATTCGGTAATTTAATAATAGTAAGTGTTTTTTATCCATCACCTTCTGATCCAAAAACAAAAATCCATCATGCTATGGTAATCGTTGGAATTAATAAAGAGTTTATCTATGTCAATGACCCTGGTAGAACAAAAGGTAAATCATATAAGTACAAAATAGAAGAGTTTAAAGAATTTGTTGATGAAATACCATATTGTTTGTTGGTGGTTAAGAGGGATTAAATTATTTAATATTACTTTTTTAAAATCATTGACCATTTACAACATTTTAAGTATATTGTGACACAGATGAGCACTAATTAAAATGAGCAGATTACACTGATTACATTTTCTTAG
>MIAN01000154.1:0-8734 GCA_001829125.1 Spirochaetes bacterium GWB1_27_13
TGGAATATTGTAGATAATTTTTATAAATTCTACCCTGTAAATGGAACACCATTTTCCGTATCTAAAAATAAACTTGATAATTTCTATGATTTGACAGATTGCCCAAAAGAGAAAAAAGCAATAAAAAAATTTTTTAATACACTTGAAAGAATTTATAATGATTTAATGTATAAAGCTCATTTACCTCCTACTTTTTTTCAAGCATTGAAACTAATGATTACAATGCCCAAAACAATATTTAATATGATATTTGATAGACCTTATTTGGAAACTATAGAAAAAATGGGAATAAAATCAACTATAGTTAAAGATATTTTAAGTTGTGCTGAAGCATTCATTGGATGTAATGTTGATAAAGTATCAGGTATGGCAGAAATGGCAATGCTACAAAGTTTTATTCAAACAAATTCAGTTCAGCCTAAAGAGAACAATAATTTTCAAGATTTGGCAAATAATTTTGCTCAAAGGTTTAGTGATCTTGGAGGGAAACTATTTCTAAAAAGTTATGTTGACTCAATAATATTTGATAAAAAACGCGCAAAAGGTGTAATTATTAATGGTCAAAAAATAGAGGCTGATAATATTATAATATGTGTTGCCCAAGATGTTATTAAGCCATTGATTAATTCAGGCAAACAAATAAATAAAATTAATAAATTAATAAAAAAGATAGATAAACTTGAACCTCCAAATTCTGATTATTACTGTTATTATTTAATAGAAAAAAGCACAGTAGAAAAGTATCCAAAATTTTTGAAGTATCCATATCATATTTATAAACTTCCAGAAGGACGGGATAAAACTAACTGGAAGATTGCTTTGTGGGTACCTAATAAATGTTATAATGATAAATACTATATTCTTGAAGCTATAATGACTGAAACCTGCCAGGAAAAAATAGATTGGTGGATTGATTTACGTAAAAGAGATTATCAAAAATATATTGAAGAAAAAGAAAAAATAGGACAACAATATTTAGAAATCATTCAAGAAGTTGAACCTGCTTTTAAAGAAAATCCTCCTATTAAAATGGTTCTCTCCTATACCCCAGCATCATATATACAGTATGGATCAAAATATCCAATTAGTGGTATAGCAACAACTCCAGAAAATACACTATTACGAAGAATGACTCCCAAACTACTTGAAAATTTATATCTTGCAGGAAATGCTGTTTTTACAGGTGGTTTATGGGGAGCTGTTGCTGGAGGATGGCAAGGATTTGTAAAATTTTATAAAGATATTTATAAGGTAGAAATTGGTAATAGGGATGTTTTATTTAAGCCTGGTTTAAAAAATTTACCTTAATTAGTTAATAAATCATTGCTCAACTCCGTCGAGATATATAGTGAAAAAGTAATATTAGATATTATTTTGAAAAGAAAAACCAATGAATGTACACCAGAAAAGGATTGCGATCTAATTGTAAGTTTTGTTAATAGAGATTTAACACCAGCCGTAATTCTTTGGAAAAATAAATCTAAAAATACCAGATTCTGCTCCTTATCAGTCGTTTCATCCAAATTGACTGTAAATTTTAGTATTAGATTTGACTTTTTGGTTAGATTCAATTAAAATTATGATATTATACTGTCAAATCTGGTAACTTACAAACCGTTGGACGTAATGCTCGACTATCTTTTAAATCTAGCATTACATGGCGGAGGAGGAATATTCTAACAAAATGAAACTAAAAATAATTTTATCTGTTTTGATACTGCTCATATCATTTATATGGATAAATAATAGTTCTTTATTTATTACTAAAGTCAATGCACCATTACTTCTTGCTCATCGTGGTATGGCTCAAACATTCGACATTGGGGATGTAAAATGGAATACCAACACTGCACGCATAATTCATACTCCTGAGCATAATTATATAGAGAACACAATTCCTTCTATGGAAGCAGCTTTTAATAATGGTGCTGATATTGTTGAATTTGACATCCGAATCACAAAAGATAAGAAATTAGCTGTATTTCATGATTATACTCTTGAATTCAGAACAAACGGAACAGGAAATGTAGCTAGCCATACAATGGCAGAATTAAAAGAAATTGATATTGGATATGGATATACGGCAGACTGCGGAAAAACATATCCTTTTAGAGGAAAGAATGTCGGAATGATGCCAGTTATTGATGAAGTATTTAAAGCTTTTCCTCAAAAAGAATTCTTGATACATATAAAAGATGGAGGAGAAGAAGCTGGTAAATTATTGACAGAACATCTACAACAAATGAATTCTAAACAACTTAATAAAATTTCATTTTATGGCGACGAGAAAGCAATATTTTTTATAAGTAAAAAATATCCCGAAATCAAAGTCCTAACTTTACCTATTCTTAAAAAAGCACTTATAATGTATGAATTAATCGGATGGACAGGTTATATCCCAAAAGCAATCAGAAATATTCAAATTCATATTCCACTAAATTATGCAAAATTTCTTTGGGGTTGGCCTGAACGTTTTTTAGAGCGTATGACAAATGTCAATACTCGCGTTGTGTTAGTCAATGAATATGGAAACTTTTCAAGTGGATTTGATAATGAAGATGATTTGTCAAAAATACCCAAAAATTTTTCAGGTTGTATATGGACAAATAGAATAGATAAAATTGCACCTTACTTTAAACAGAAGAGATAATTTTATTACATTCAAGAAATACATCCATATATTTTTTGTTAGTATTACGAAGAATACCGAGAACTACGCCTAATAACCCACATCTGTCACGCACTGTTTTTTTGGGGATTAAGAAAAACTGTAAGATAGGGGGTATCGGCAATTAATCTGGAGGAAAAAATGCTTAATAAAATAATTGGTTGCATGATTTTAATTTTTCTATTTTATTATAGCAATTCTTTTAACGAAAAAATTATTGTTGATAAATCAAAATTAGAAGAACACGTTAAAGCACTAGTTGATACAAAAAAAACAAGAAATTGTTTAAATATTGATATATTAAATAATTGTGCTACTTATATTCAAGAACAATTTTTAGCGATTGGTTTAAAACCAAATGAACAATTATTTACTGTAAATGATATAGAGTATAAAAATATTGAATGCAGATTGGGTTCAAATATTAAAGGTAAAATTGTCATTGGTGCACATTATGATGTGTATAAGAATACTGTTGGCGCTGATGATAATGCTAGTGGTGTTTCTTCCTTAATAGAATTATCAAGATTACTAAAAAAATATGAAAATCAGTTAAAATATGAACTTATTTTAGTAGCTTATTCATTAGAAGAACCACCTTATTTCAACACTGAAAAAATGGGGAGTTATTTTCATGCAAAATCATTAATCGATAATAATGAAAAAATTAATCTTATGATTTGTCTTGAAATGTTAGGGTATTATTCTGAGGAAAAAGATTCTCAAGATTATCCACTAGATATAATGAAACTTATATATCCACAAAAAGGAAATTTTATTGCAGCCGTTGGTAAGTTAAATACTTTTGACAAACTACTAAATATTAAAAAAGCAATTAATCAAAATTCAAATATCAAATGTGAAATATTACCTGCACCTGATTTTATTGATGCAATTGATTACTCTGATCATATAAATTATCAAAAATTCCATATAAAATCTATTATGATAACTGATACTGCGTTATATAGAAACCCAAATTATCATGAATTAACAGATAAAATTAATACATTAAATTTTGATAAAATGTCAGAAGTAGTAAAAGGTTTAGCATATTACATTTTAAACAATGAACTTTAGAATAACTTTATCACAACAGATGATAATCCATCCAAATTTTTTATAATTTACCAATGAATAAAAAAACACCTCTGATTTTTTCAAAGGTATTTTGGGATTTACACAAACTTTTTTACAGTCCTATACATATAATTAAAAGAGAAGTAGAGATTAAATTCTCAACTTCTCTTTTTTTATCAACAAATTATTATAACTGCCCGTTTAAAGTATATACAAATGTTAGAGAATTTTAGTATTTTAACTTCTAAAAAAGTGGAAGATTTTCCTAAATATCCTTCTTAGTTTGATACCTTAGGGCAAGCTCCATTAGGCAGAAGCCAGTTTTTTACCAGTATTTAAAGCTTTTTCTATAATTTCTTGATTGTCTTTAACTGGTTTATTACCTGTATTATCCGCACAAATAACATCGCTTACTTTAAATCCTAAAAAATCAAACATATTTTTTGTATAATCAAAGTATGATGAGAACAAATTTGATGACTCGTTTCCACATGTGTAACCCAATATTAACTTTGCTTTGTGTGTTTGTCCCATTTTAAAAACAGCAAATAATCGGTCTGTAAATAATTTTGTTTGAGCAGTCATTTGCCACATATATACAGGAGAACCCAAAACAAAAGCATCTGCTTGATCTATTTTTTCATAGAATTTTTGCATATCATCTTTTAGAACACATTTGCCATCATTTCCTTTGCAAGCATAACAACTTTGGCATGGCATAATGTTTGCTTCGTTTAAGTTAAAAATTTCTGTTTCTGCACCTGCATCTGATGCCCCTTTTAAAATAGTTTCTACTAAAACCTTAGTATTTCCTTCTTTCTTTGGACTTCCAACAAAACCTAATACTTTCATAAAACCTCCATTAAATTAGACCAGTCTATTATTAAAATATATAAAAAAATATTCTTAATGCAAAAATACATTCTGCACTAAGAAAAATTACCTCAAAAAATTTTCAAATATAAATTTATTAAATAAAACTAACGCTTTAGAGTTTCTTGTAAGCTTCATATTCATTAAAGCACCTTCCCAAGAATTTTGGATAAAAAGAGTAAGTTCGTCTTTATCTAAATCAGATGATATTTCACCTTTTTGTATCCCTTCTTCAATGCAGATAATAAGAGGCTCATTCATCTTTTGGTAACCATCAACAAGTTTTAATCTTATATTTTCATTTATTTCACTCATCTCTAAAATAAGATTACCAAGAGGACAACCTTTAGTACATCCCCCACCTTCAAAATGACACTGAGAATACGAAAAAAAACTTTTCAAACGCTCTCTTGGTGGAATATTTTTTTCCTCAACCAATATCTTAACAGCCTGATTTACATACATTTCTACAAAAAAGTCTATTAATTGCAAACAAAAGTCTTCTTTACTCTTAAAATAAAAGTAAAACGACCCTTTTGGTACACCCGCCTTATTTAGAATATCCAATATCCCAGTGTTAGAATATCCATTCTTATAAATAAGTTCTGCTCCAACCTCAATCAATAATTTTTTAGTATCTCTTTTTTCCATAATCAAAACCTTATGTTTATATAATAGACCACTCTATTAATAATGTCAAGTATTTTTTTTAAAATTTTTAAAATTAATATTTTTTTTAATTATTAATTTTTTCTTATAATTTTACAATCTTATATAGATTTAATTTTTCGTTTTTACCTCTTATTTCTACTATATATAAAATGACAGAATTTTGATTTTTTAGGTTTAGACTAAATATAATTTGGCATTCGTATTATTAATTATTTTTTTTGAAATTATTCTTTTTTGAGAAAATGGAATTGATTTTTTTGTGGTAATTGAATATAATTACCACAAATCGAAATTATGTTTTGGATTTGGTTATGAATTGTAGTTAGATGCCATTGCTAGCCTAAATAAAAGGATTTAATATGGGATGTAAATTTATATTATCTGATAAAAATCAGATAAATAAAATAAAATCATTATGGAATAAATTAAATGAATTACATTTAAAAGATTCACATTATTTTAAAGATCATTATAAAGAATTTACTTTTGAGGAGCGATGTAAAAAATTTAATGAAATAGATGATAATAATATTCGGATAGAATTAATTACTGATAATGAAATAATTGTTGGCTATTGTATTTCAACAATTGACAAATCTACAGGAGAAATTGATTCATTATTTATTGAAGAAAATTATAGAAAATATGGATATGGTGGGCAATTAGTAGAAAATAGCATAAGTTGGTTAAAATCAAAAAATTGTAATAAAATTATGGTTGCGGTTGCTGAAGGTCATGAATCAGTATTTGGTTTTTATCAAAAGTATAGTTTTTATCCAAGGATGACTTATCTTCAAATGAGAAATTGTGAACTTACCTCACAAAAGGAGCTAAAATGAAATTAGAAGATTTTGGATATAATGATAATTTTGAAAAGTTAAGGATTGAGAATAACCTCAAAGACTTTGAGATTGGAAGGATTATTTCTGAACATAAAGAAAGATATATTGTAAAGACAGAAAATGGAGAATTAGAAGCCGAGATAACTGGTAATTTGCGATTTTCGGCAAAAAACCGTGAAGATTTTCCAGCAGTAGGCGATTGGGTTGCATTAATAACTCAAGATTCTAATTTTGCAATAATTTATAAAATACTTCCAAGATTTTCAATTATTACAAGACAGGCAGTTGGTCAATTCGGAGAAATACAAATAATAGCAACAAACATTGATTATGCCTTCTTGGTTCAGTCAGTTGACAGGGATTTTAATATCAACAGGCTTGAAAGATATTTGACAATTTGCTATTCATCTAAAGTTACCCCAATTATTGTATTAACAAAAACTGACTTGATAAATGAGCAGCAGATTTCTGAAATAATGAACACCATAAACTTACGAATAAAAAATGTATTGGTTATTGCAATAAGTAATGAAACTCAAAATGGATATGAAGCATTAAAAAAGATTATTGAAAGAGGTAAGACTTATTGTATGCTTGGTTCTTCTGGGGTTGGAAAATCTACCTTATTAAACAATTTATCTGGCAGAACAATAATGAAAACTGATACAATTAGCCAGAGCACAAATAGAGGGCGGCACATTACAAGTCATAGGGAATTAATTATTCTCGAAAACGGTGGAATATTAATCGATAATCCAGGTATTAGAGAAGTTGGAATTTCAGACACAACAAGTGGGTTAGAAACTACCTTTGACAAAATTGTTAGCCTTTCTCAAAATTGTAAGTTCAAAGATTGTACCCATACTAGAGAGATAGGTTGCTCAGTTCTTGAAGCCATTGAAAAAGGAGAGATAGACAAAAGTTTCTATGAAAATTACTTGAAAATGGAAAGAGAAAAATCGCATTTTGAATCCACAGTTGAAGAGAGACGAAAAAAGGACAAAGAATTTGGGAAAATGCTAAAAAACTATAAAAAAGAAATAAAAAAAAATAAATACTAAGTATAACATTCTATTACACTATGTAAAGGATGCAACGGATTTGAACAAAAGAGTATCAAATTGAGGCAAATTATCATAAATTTACTAATAAAATAAACTAATAAAGCTGAAGATTTACCTAAACCTGATACATTACGGGTTAGATGTTACAGGTAATTTGTAAGATTATTTTGGAGGAAAAGAATATTATGTTTAATGAAAGATATATTAAAACAAAAAAAGGATTAACCATTTATACCGAAACAATTGGAAATTCTAATAATCCTCCAATTATTTTGATTATGGGTGCATTAAATCAAGGAATATTTTGGTATGATTCATTTTGTAAGTCTTTATCAGAAAATAATTTTTTTGTAATAAGATTTGATCATAGAGATACAGGTTTTTCTACCGTAATTAATTATAAAGAGTCACCATATACATTAAATGATTTAACAGAAGATGTTATTGATATTTCAAATGCTTACAATTTTAATAAAGTTAATTTTGTTGGTTTATCAATGGGTGGTTACATCTGTCAATTATTAGGAATTAATTATCCTGAAAAAGTAAATACTCTAACCTTAATTTCTACAACATCAGATCATAGACCTTATATGGATTCTACAATGGGAAATTTTAATAATAAATATGATTTGCCTTATCCAGAAAAACCATTTCTTGATTATATTGAAAGAAATAAAATAAATTTTCCACAAACTGAATTAGATATAGAAAAAAATCAAATTGAAGGATGGAAAATTATATTTAATAATATCAATGATAATGATTTTGATGAAGTTATTAAATTAATAAAATTAGCAAATAAAAGAAATAAAGATAAATATTCTGCATATAATCATGGATTGGCGGTATTTAATTCACGAGAAAGAACAGATTTATTAAAAAAGATTATTGCACCCACTTTTATATATCATGGAGAAAAAGACCCTTGTTTCCCAATAGAACATGGAAAACTATTGTATAAATTGATAAATAATTCAAAATTTAACATCGTTAAAAACATGGGTCACATGTTCTCGCTTACAGAATCAAATTATTTATTAGAAGAAATTGTTAAAAATATTTCTGAATTCAAATAAAATAAATCTTAGATAAACCACAAAGAAATTTTTTATTTTTTTAATAATCATTGACTTGCTAGTAATAATCTCTTAAAATAATTTTGGCAATTTTTATTTTTTATATTTCTTTGGGTAGATTTCTGTATGGTCTTCCGGTACTTAGTATTCTATACTTAAGTATCCCAGAGTATGAATGTAAAATTGCCATAATTTTAACGGAAATGTTGGAGGTTCGACTCCTCTGTCAAGCTTAGGTTTGATTAGCTCAGCGGTAGAGCATTCCGCTTATTTTCCAAAAGGGTGAGGACAATAGAAATAATCTCGGTGGTTTTCCACACCAGAGCAAAAACTTTGCAGGAGACAGATACCGAAAATATAATTATTTTTTCTTATTTATTATGGAAGGAATTGAAAGTTAAAGACATTGGTCTTTTAATGAGTAAATTTACAATTCTAAATAACAAAAAACAATTT
>MIAN01000154.1:8763-23059 GCA_001829125.1 Spirochaetes bacterium GWB1_27_13
AAATAACAAAAAACAATTTGTTTTCTCAAGTCTTCCTCCGTTTTTGTTTTGTGGGATTTTTCTATTTTCCTCTTTTTTTAAAGAATATTTTTTAATCCCTTTGTGGTTTTACTAATCTTAGTTATCACTAAAATCAATTAATAGTTGGTATAATCTTTTTATGTTTTATGTTTTTTTCCCGATTTTTTTATTTTAGATTTCCCTTCAAATTGGTTATTATAAAATCGCTGTGTAGGATAAGCAAAATCTATATCTTCACATTTTGAAAATTCCGTTAAAATATTTTCCCATATAGCATGCTCTGTATCTCGACGCTTGCGGGGTTTACAAAGATACCTTATTGATAATAAAACTCCACTTTCTTTTGTGCTTGTATAGACAAATGGGGTCAAATTTGAATAGAGTATCATAAATCTTTTACTTGCTTCCTTAATTTTTTCTCGAGCCGAAGAATTCAAATCTTCTGCATTTCTAAGTACTACTTGTTGTAGTATAGTTTTGGCTTTTTGCCAGTTGCTTTCAAAAGTAACTAAAACAGGGATTTCATTCCAAATGAACTCAAATCCTTTATTGTAATTTGCAACAGGATCGGTAAATATTTTTCCATTAGGAATATGTATGATTCTTCCTGTACTTTGGTCAGAATCAACCCAATTACCAATCTCCATTAGTGTAAACTGAAAAAATCGAATATCAATAACATCGCCAGCATTTTCGCCAATTTGTATCCGATCGCCAATTGTAAAAGGTCTTCTAGTTAGAATAAATATCCAGCCAGCAACATTTATTATCAAATCCTTTAGAGAAATAGCAATACCAGCAGATAAGAGTCCCAAAAAAGTTCCTATCTGCTTAAAATCTGTAATCCATATACTTCCAAGAATAAGGGCATTAAATATCACTATTGAATAATTTGTTATTTTTCTCCAAATATAACGAGTTTGTATATTATCAGTCTTCTTCCAAATAATTTTTTGTATTAAAAAATGGATAAGCCATAAAACAAAAATAATTAAACCAGAGAATATTATTTTTAGTAGAATAACTTGATTTAACCATTTTACATTCAGTATATTTTCTATGACGTTCTGAAACATATTACCACCTTCAATAAAATTGCATAAAACTTTATTTTCTGAGATTACGTGGGTAATAGATAATCTAAATCTTAATCCAATCATTAGGTATTAGGTTGTGTTTATGTGCTTTTTCTGCCAAAAACCACTTTTGGGGGGCAATGACTAATTTTTGGGTGTTATTGTTTAAATATGCTCCCCACCAACTAAAACTGCTATTTGCAATTATATTGTGTTTACAAAAACTCATAAGCCTTAAGTCGAGGTAAGATTTTTCACCAGTATTAAAATCAACATAAAAACTAGGATAGTCGATTTTAAGATTTTTACTAACCCATTCAATATCATCAGAAAAAACAAAAAATACTGGATTTTCAACCTCTTCTAAAATTTTGTTTATAGACGCGTAATAATAATCCATAGAACAGACCCCATGAAATTGATTTGTTTTAGAGTCTGTTATATAATCACCTCTTCTTATATGAATAGAGACAGAATTAGAATTTTTTATTTTATCTTCAATCTCAATATTATTACCATCAAATCCTTTTTTTACCAAAAAATCTCTTTTTATTACATCTCTTATTTCAAAAAAATAATCCTCTGATTGCCAATATCCATCAAGATAAACATTTTTAGGGATTTCTTCTAATTTATAGTTATCTTCTTTGATATGAGTTTTTTTTGTAGCAATATTATAGTTTTTTGTTAATTTTCTCAATATTCTAATGATTATATTTGGATTTGTCTGGTTTTTTAAACTATTAATCTCTTGCTTAGTAGCAAAATTAATTGGTAAATCAAATACGTTTAACTGATAAGTGCGAGGTGTATCTGTTTTATTTTCAAAAAACCACGATAGGTCAAATTTTAATATATCATTTCTCAATAACGCTATGTTTTTACCAGCAGCGTATTGAAACATTTGATTGCCAAGTCCACCAACTAATTTTACTATTACCATTACTTATCCTAAATTATATTGAAACAACTCTATTTCTGCCATCTTGTTTTGCTTTGTATAGAGCAGAATCAACTCTAATCAAAAGTTGTTCCAAATCGCTTACATCAAAACCGTTGGTTGAAACCCCAAAACTCGCTGTAACAAATAAATCACCATAATTTCTTGTTAAAAGAGATTCTTCAGCTATGCTTTTTCTTATTCGTTCTGCAATAATTATAGCAGTATTAATATCTGTACTTGGTAGCAGAATAACAAATTCTTCACCACCATACCTACTAATAATATCAGTTTTTCTTATTGCTTTAGATGATTTTTGTGCGACAAATTTTATAAAATCATCACCAATATTATGACCAAAATTATCATTTATTTTTTTGAAATTATCTATATCTACCATAATAGCAGAAAGAGGTTTTTCCGATTTTTTAGCCTCTTCAAATTCTCTTTCGGCAAGTTCATAAAAATATCTTCTATTATATAGTTTGGTTAAACCATCGATTGTAGCTAGTTTTTTAACTTCTTCAAAAAGTCTTGCATTTTCTATTGCAATACCAGCTTGTCCTGCAAAAGAAAAAACCATGCCAATTTCGTTTTCACAAAAATTATTTTTTTTATCACTAACTAAAATTATAACCCCAAAAATTTCGTTTCTTAACAATATCGGAATAGAAAGAATAGAACCTGGTATATCTAACTCTTTAAAAATTAGCTCCTGTTCAAAGTCATTATTAATATAGACTCCATTATTATTTATTTCGTCTGCCAAAAAATCTGCAAAGTTGTTAACATAATTAAGGTTTATTAACTCAAAACCTGAGTTGATTTTTATTTTAAATTTTTCGTTTTCTTTTATCAAAATTATTGATCTATCAAAAGGTACATAGTCATCAAGATATTCTAAAAACTTTTTTAAGACATCATTCATATCTAAAGTAGAAGTTAAAGTTCGAGTTAAATCACTTAGTGTCTCAGCAAAAAGCCTGTGCTGTTTTTCTGACTCTAAGGCTCTCGCATTAGATATTGCGTTTTTTACAGCCAACTTTAGAGTTAAAAGAGTATTTGCTCTTGCTAATAGTTCATTTTTATTGAATGGTTTAGATAGATAATCGTTTGCACCACAAGAAAAAGATTGCACTATATTTTTTTTTCTTCCAGCAAGGATTAGAATCGGAAGTTCAAAGATCGAATGTTGTTCTCTTAAAATTCTACAAACATCAAAGCCCGTTATTTTTGAATTGTTTAAATCAAGAATAAGTAAATCAAATTCTTTTTCTTTTGTATGCAGTAACACCTCATCACTGGTATTCACAACTGTTATTTTATAATTATGAGTAAGTAAAGTGTCTTTTAAAATTTCAATATTATTTTGGTTATCTATACCAATTAATATCTGAAATATACCCTCTTTGAGAGGTTGAGGGAATAATAAATGTATTTCTTCATCCTGCATTGTTTTTTCCATGTTTATTCTTGAATATTTTATTAGTTTAAAATAGATTTGTTATAAAATCAAGTGTTTTTTTATTCTAAGTATATTTTTTTTAATATTATACAATTTTTTTGGAAATATCAAATAATGTATGTTTATTTTTCATAATATACTTAAACGCTTCTAAAAGGTCAATAAATAATAGAATTGACATTACTTGTAATTTGTTTGAAATAAATGAATTAATAAAGATAAGCATTTAAGGTATATATTGACAATTTGGACAATTGTCAATATAATCTGAAAATTTCTATAAAAAAAAATTGAATTTTATCGTTATTATTATTATATTGTGAATATCAAAATTTAGGAGACTTTTTATGGCAAATATTTCAAAAGATATGAATCTTACAGAATTGTTAAAGAAATATCCAGAAACAGCAAGAGTTTTTTCTGCTTATGGCATTGGTTGTATTGGCTGTGCGTTAGCTAGTTATGAAACAATAGAGCAAGGTATTACAGCTCATGGCATAGATATTAACGATTTTATGAAAGATTTAAATGAATTAGTTGGTGCAAACTAAAAAATCTATTTGAGGATGAACTATTTAATATTCATCCTCAAATAATTATTTAATAACGCTTTTGATTACTTGTAAAAGCTGATCTTTTTGGAATGGCTTAATTAGCCAACTTTCTACTCCAAGTGCTTCACCTTCTTTTTTCTTATCTAAACCTGTCTCTGTTGTTATTACTATGACTGGGGTATCCTTGTGTTCTATTTTTGTTCTTAGTTGCCTAATCAATTCAAACCCATTCATCTCTGGCATATTTATATCGACAATAAAAAAATCAATTTTATTATTTTGCAATTTCTCTAATGCATCTTTTCCATTTTCTGCTTCAATAAAATTATAGCCAACAGATTTTATTGCAATAGTAATAATTTTCCTCATCGTAGAAGAATCATCTATAATCATAAAATTCATCATTTAAACCCCCAATACTTAAAAGTATAAAAGAATAAATATAATTTTTCAATATTTTTTCTAAAAAATTGAAAAAAAATTATGCGATCCATTCTTCATTACTAAATATACTGCTAACTATTGTTTTAAATTCGTTGATATTTTTTGTTATTATTATCTTTTTGTATAAATTTTCGCCATTTTTAAAAGAAACTGATAAATAACTCCAAATTTCTTTCATTTTATCCATTAAATGCTTTGGACCAAATAATACTTCTTCATACCGAGCAAACAATTCGTCATAAAAAGCTTTTATTATAACAATTTTTTGAGATGGTTCACAAAAATTATTTTTTATTGAGTCAGCAAGAAATGGGTTTGATACTGCGTGACGACCAATCATCCATTCTTCAATAAAACTAAATCTATTTGCTAAAATTTTAAACGAATTGATGTCTTTAATATCACCATTGTAAACAATGCTATGCTTTAAAAGTTTTGTACATTCTTCAAAAATATCGAGATTGACATTACCATCATACATCTGAATACCAATTCGTGGATGAATTATTACTTTTGTTAGACTAAATTTATTAAAGACTGGGATTAAATTAAAAACCTCGTTATGATTAAATCTACCAAGCCTAATTTTTACAGATAATGAAATATCTATTTTTGAAAGCACTGCATCTAAAAACTCTTCAATTTTTTGTGGGAATGGTAAAAGCCCTGACCCTCTAATCTTATTTGCAACCATTGGATAAGGACAACCGAGATTCCAATTTATTTCGTTATAATCATAATCCTTTAATATTGTACATAATGCTATAAAATCATTAGGATTATTACTTAATATCTGCGGAATTATCTTTATTCCTTTATTTTTATCTGGCATTAAGTCTTTTATATGGTTCTTTCTTGTATTGAGACTATTTACTGACATAATAAAAGGAGCAACTGCATAATCAAGTCCCTTAAAAAATTTGAAATAAGCATTCCTAAAAACATAATTTGTAACCCCGTGCAATGGAGCTAAACATAAAACTGGTTTCATCTTAATTTTATCCTAATTTAGCATTTGAAGGAATATACCAAAAAGTTTGTGATTTGTCAAAAAGTTGTAAATACAATCATTTGATAAAGAAAACAAGAGGTATAATTCTCTAATTTTTTATATTATTTCAAAATTTAGATATATTTTAAACAATATGTAACAATTCATTTAAAATAAACAAATATTTTTGACAAACACCCCTCGTTTGATTATACTGTTTAAATTAATAAGGATTAATTTTATGGATAACGACAGAATAATAGAAATTTACACAGACGGAAGTTGTAATCCAAAGTATAAAATTGGGGCGTGGGTTGCAATAATATTTGTCGATGAAAAAATAATTTTGGATGGATACGAAAATAACACAACTCATAACTCAATGGAATTATTGGCGTCAATTAAAGCATTGGAGTTTATTGAAGAAAAAAAATATTCTTACAAACAAATTAAATTATACACAGATAGTCAATATCTTACAGGACTTACCGATAGAAAAGAAAAATTGGAAAACAAAGATTTTTTAACTAAAAAAGGGACATCTATCCAAAACGCAGACCTTGTTAAAAAAATTATTCAATACATAGAAAAATTAAATATCGAATTTATTAAAGTAAAAGCACATCTAAAAAAAACAGACACAACAAATTTTAACATAGAAGTTGACAAGTTGTCGAGAAAAATCGTTCGTCAGTGCGTTGATAAATTGTTAAAAAATAATGAAATTTAGTATTGTATTTAATATGTTTTCTTTGTATAATGGAATAAATTTAACATACACTATTTTGTTTAGGAGGAATAAGTGATTAAACTCGGAGTAAATATCGATCACATTGCTACATTAAGAAATGCAAGGGGTGACTTTTTTCCTTCTCTTGTTTATGCGGCAAATATTGTAGAACAAAACGGCGGGGATTTTATAACAATTCACTTGAGAGAAGACAGAAGACATATTAAAGATAATGATTTATTTCTACTAAAAGATAATGTTACTACTTATATAAATCTTGAAATGGCATGTAACGAAGATGTTTTACAAAAAGCATTAAAAGCAAAGCCTTACAAAGTAACTTTAGTACCAGAACGAAGAGATGAGGTTACAACAGAAGGTGGTCTTAATGTTAAAACTAATTTTGCTAAAGTTAAAGATTATGTGTCTGCTCTTCAAAACGAGGGGATAAAAGTAAGTCTTTTTGTTGAGGCTGATATTTCACAAATAGAAAGTTATAAAAATACAGGTGCAAAAGAAATTGAGATTCATACAGGTAAATATTCTTTGGCTAAAAATGAAGATCAAATAGAAGTATTAAAAGAAATAAGTTCTTTTGCTAAAAAAGCGAATGCCTGTGGTTTAACAATTTGTGCTGGACATGGTCTTAATTACCACAATACACAAGCGATTTGTATGATAAAAGAAATTGTCGAATTAAATATTGGCTATTCGATAGTGACCAAATCATTATTTAATGGACTTGACAATGCAGTAAAAGAAATGAAACAATTGATTATACAATCGGAAAAAATATGTTTGGAATAGGCGTCGATATTGTAGAAGTAAAAAGATTTGATAGACTCAAAGAAAATGAGTCTTTTTTAAAAAAAGTTTTTACAGAAAAAGAAATGGCATATTGTCTAAAGAAAAAAGCTGCTTCTGAATGTCTTGCAGTAAGATTTGCTGCAAAAGAAGCATTTGCAAAAGCACTTGGTACGGGCTTTACCAAAGGCATACATTTTAACGAAATAGAAATCTTAAAAGACGAAAACGGCAAACCCTATTTTATCCTTTACAACACAACAAAAGAATATTTTGATAAATTATCCTGCAAAAATATCCACCTATCCTTGAGTCACGAACGATCTCATGCTGTGGCTATGGTTGTGATAGAATAAAGATTGAGAATATTTTTTTTAATTCTATGTTTCTTTTATAAAATTATTTAGATAAACAAATAGAAATTAGAATTAATCTATTTTTATTACTATTATATTATTTTTTTTCTCAATATTACCAAATTTTATATTGTATTCTATAAATTTGAAAGGTGGTAAAAAATCTACTGATTTTAAAAAGAAATCATACTTTATAATTAAATTGTTTTTAACTTCATCCAAATTATCTAATTGTATGGGAATATTATTAAAACTATACAAATCATTCTTCATACTTATAAAATTATCATATTTTTTCTCAATAAAAGAAAAAGAATCTTTAATTATATATATTTTATTCCATCTGTCGTATTTTATCACCCTATCGATTGTTTTTATAGAAATTACTTTATTTTTGTTATTTAAAACTTGAAATTTAATTTTTATATTGGCATAAGAAAACATTTTTAGATTTGATTGTAATTTTTCTGGGATCTCAAAATTAAGAATTATATCTAAATATAAAATTTTATCTTTTTCTATTAGATTAGTATTAAAATATTGATAAGTATTAGTATTTGTACAAGCAAAAAAAAATAACGCCAAAAGAAAAAAGAAAAGCTTATTCATTTGCATTTGTTTCAAAGACATTAACAAGAGCAAATCCTGCATCTTCTTCATCGGTGCCTTCTATAATTATAGAAAGAGAAGTTTTGTAAGTAGCCCCCAACATCATAATACCAAATATTGATTTTCCATCAACTTCTATATCGCCTTTTTTGATGGTAATTTTTGACTTGAATTTGTTTGCTACTTTAACTATGTCGCTGGCTGGTCTTGCATGAAGACCAGCCCTCCATTTTACAATAACGCTATGCTCTCTCATAGTCCTCTCATTTTTTAGTCTAAAGTAAAAAATGTATTTTTTATTTCTTCAGTTTCAAGATATTCTGTTAATTCTCTATTAAATTCTTTTGCTGCATTTAGTCCCATAAATTTTAACCTCTGATTCATAGCAGCTGTTTCTATAAGTATTGGGATATTTCTACCAGGCATAACAGGTATCAATAAATATGAAATTTTTATTCCAAGTATATCAATGTATTTTTCTTCAATACCTATTCTATCGTATTCTTTAGGATTTTGTGGGTCCCATTCTTCTAACTCTATTACAAGTTGAATCTTTTTTTCATCTCTAATAGCACCTACGCCAAAAAGGTTTTTTACATTGATAATCCCAAGCCCTCTAATTTCCATGTGATGACTTATAATCTTTGTGCCTTTTCCTTCTAAAAACTTATCTTGTATGTTTCTTAAATCTATTGTGTCGTCAGCAACAAGTCTATGCCCTCGTTCAATTAGCTCTAAAGCCGTTTCGGACTTGCCGATTCCGCTTTTACCTTTTATTAGAATGCCGATGCCAAAGACTTCGACTAATACTCCATGCACAGTCGTTTTTTTTGCAAAAACTTCACTTAAAACCTGAGAAATACAAGAAACTAAATCACCAGAACTTAATGAACTCACCAAAATAGGAATATTTGTTTTATTGGCAATGTCTAAAAATTTTTTTGGTGGGATTTCGCCATAAGAAAATATACAGCATGGCATATCATAGTTCATAAATTTTTTAACATTCTCAAATTGTTCTTCATCTTGAAATTCTTTTAAAAATAAAGCCTCGCCTCTACCAAGAACTTGAATCCTATTATTAGCAAAGAACTTAAAAAAACCACCAAGAGCAAGACCTGGTCTATTAATATCTTTTGCTTCAATTATTCTATCAAGACCGTCTTTACCTGCAATACATTTTACATCGAGTTTATTTGTTTTACTATCAATATCTAATAAATCCAAAACAGTAAAATTGGTATTTTCCACTAGATTTTTTCCTTAACATACTTAAAATATGAATCTTTTTTATCTAAAATATTCTAAGTTTAACTAATAACTTACCTAAATCTATTAAAATTACCCATTTTTTATATGAAATGGGTAATTTTATCTTTTATCTACTAATATTTGATTAAAAATTCATCTTGTAGATTATAAAATGATATTTACATATCTATTAAGATAGAAGAAACCACTTTCCATTACCTTCTTTATAAAGAAGACTTATTTTATTATTTGCAGAATTAGCAAATAAATCAAAATGGAAATCATTATCAAGAATATCTTTTTGTGCTGCAAGTAAATTGAATTTTGGTAAATCAATACTTCTTATTTCTTTATCAATCTCACAAGTTGTAGCACTAACTTTCAAAGAATATTCAGTATAAGATTTGTCATCTTTTTTTGACAAAAGATAAAAAACATCTTCTGATACTTTTCTTAAGAAAGCAACAGAATTATTATCTTCTTTATTAACAAGATAGAATCCGATAAATTCAGTAGATTCATCTTTTAACATTAAATAAGCATCAACTAAAGTTGTTGGTTTTGTATCAACTTCG
Organism: Spirochaetes bacterium GWB1_27_13; assembly: GCA_001829125.1. Classification (GTDB taxonomy): domain Bacteria; phylum Spirochaetota; class GWE2-31-10; order GWE2-31-10; family MWDO01; genus GWC1-27-15. The sequence goes on from MIAN01000154.1 coordinate 18,580, forward strand.
ATTTCTGTTGTTGGTTCTGGCATATTTTCTTCGTGTTCGTAGAAAAATTGAACAACTTCTTCATGAGATGCTTTTGAGTGATCTTGAATTTTTGATTTTTCTCTATTTATCTTAACATCGATTTTGTGTACAATTTTGTCAATAGCACTATGAAGATCTTTGTCTTTTGTTTCAAATTTATAAGAACCAAGTTTTCTTAAAGAAAGATTTACATCAATTTTAAATTCATGTTTTTCTTCAGTTATATGAAAATGTATTTCATTGATGTGATTTTTAAAATAACTTAATTTCTCTGTTCTCTTCCCGATATAAGATTTTAATCTTTCTGAAACATTGAAATTATTTACTCCCTGAATAAGTAAATTCATAAAATTATCCTCCACAAATATAATTAACTATTATTTTTTTCTAAAAACAATATATACTATTAATAATAAAATTTTACTACTATTTTTATAAATAATTTTAAATTCCTCTTTGATGAGATGGTAAAATATTTAAAATTTTTCTATACTTTGATACTGTTCGCCTTGCTATTTTTATTCCTTTATTAGATAAAATTTCAGAAATTTTTTGGTCTGTTATTTTTCCTGTCTTTTCGTTTAAAAGTATTTCTTTTATCATTTCTCTAACACTTTCCGATGATGTATCACCTCCAACACCAGATTTTCCCAATGAGTTTGAGAAGAAATATTTTATTTCGTGTAATCCCCATTCTGTTTGCACATACTTTGAAGAAGAGAGTCTTGAAATTGTAGACTCAGAAAGCCCAATCTCTTCTGCGACAATCTTCATAGTCAAAGGTTTTATATGTTTTGGTCCTTTACGGAAAAAATCTTCTTGATTTTTCACAATTGACAAAACAAGCCTAAAAAGTGATTCTTTTCTGTGTCTTAGAGTTTTAATAAATTTTTTCGCAGAATTTACTTTTTCTACAACATACTTTCTTTGTTCATCTAATGCCTTTTTTCTTTTGACATCTTTTGCTATTTTTCTCATATAAGAGGCAATTGTAAGAAATGGAAGTATATCATTATTTATTTCAACGACTAATTCATTATCCATTTTATAAACAAACGCATCTGGTATTACATACCGTGGTTCTTCAGATGAATATTTTCTACCTGGATAAGGATCAAATTGACTCAAAAAATCAAAAGCTTCTCTTACATCCTCGTTCGTTATTCTTAGATTTTTGGCGATTATATGGTCTTTACGAGCAACCATTAGGTCAAAATAATGTATTACAATATTATAAGCGTTTTTATTTAGATTTTCTTTTTGTAATGACTCAAGTTGAAAAATTAACGCTTCTTTTACATTTGGTGTTGCAATGCCTGCAGGGTCAAAAGTTTGTATTGTTTCTAAAACATCTTTGGCTAAATTTGGCTCTTGTGGAAAAATTTCTTCAATATTATCTTTAAAAAAACCATTTTCATCTATTAAGCTAATTATAGTCTCGCCAATCCGTTTTTTTTCTTCGCTTAAATCAGACATATTGAGCTGCCATATTAAATGGTCGTACAAATTTTCTTTATGAGTTATAGCACCTTCAAGAAATTGTCTTTTTAAATCCATTCCAGATGAACTAGGAGAAACCCCTGTATTAATATCAGCACTGGATGAGTCTTCAAAGTAATTTGCTTCTTCAGTAAAAGAATTTTCTATATTATCTATATTTTGCTCTTCAGATTTTTTATCCATTCTCTCTTCGTTGAGTTCTAAAGCAGGGTTTTCTAAAAGTTCTTTTTCTATCCTCTCTCTCAAATCAATCAAAGGTAATTGAATTAATTCGAGAGCCTGAAGCATTTCTTTAGAAAGAGTAAGTTTTTGTGTCAACTGTTGAGATAAATTATGTGATATATTCAAAGCAAATCCTTTGCATTCTTTTATCTATCTATATTTTAATTTATTTTTTATAATAATAAAACGTTTTTTTAATTTTTTTTAATTTTTTTTAAAATTTTACAAAAGCATTATGGAAATAAAACTACTGGAAACCTCTTTGACATATCCCCAGTAGTTTTCAAAAAATGGTATTTTTAACACGAAGAACGTAAATAATACACGAAGTTTCATAAAATTTAATAAAAAAACAAATTTTTCTTATATTTATTGGTGATTATTGTGTCATTCATGTTAAAAATCTCCACTAAGATTAAAAATGGGAATTTGTTATCAAAACATCTCCTTCGCTTCCATTAAGGATTAAATTTATAATCTTTTTTTGTCGCTTGTTCTTTAATTGACTTGATTATTGCAGTATCAAGAGTATCTTCTTTATTATTTTGTTTTTTGAGATTATTTAAGTAATCTGTTCTTTCTTTGTTGAGTTTTGTAATCTTTTCTTGTATTTCCATTCTCTTTTTAGTAAGTTTTTCTACATATTCTTTTCTGGCTTTTTTATCCATTTTTTTCATTTCAGGCGGAAGGTCTTCGTCTTTTATTTTATCAATATCAACAACATTATCTTTTACAGCATCAACCAAGTCCCACGATGAGTTAGAATATTGTTTTTGTGATTTTGTAACAGACCTCTGAATTTTTGCTTCTTGATTCATAGCACCAGCGTTTGAATCTTGTCTTTCTTGCATGTCTTTTTTTTCTTTACCTTCAATACCATAAGAAACATAAGTTTTATTTAATTCACTGTTTAATGCTTCTATTTCTTTGTCTTGAGGTGCTTCAACATAAGTATATTGAACACTTTGATCGATGTTTATGTATTTTCCATCAGCCAAATCAGCCCCATTCTTCCAAAAAGAGTTTATTCCTTCTTGTGCTGGACCGCAGAATATTGTATTTACAATTACACCTTTCGCAATGGCATCTTTACAGGATTTTTTGTAATCAACATTCCCTTGATTGAAAGGCTCGTTTCCTGCGATAAAAATTACTTTTAAGATTTTGTTGTTATTAGTCCACTTTAACATTTCGATTGCATCTTTAATTACATAGCCGCAATACTCATCACCACCATTTGTAGTTAATTTAAATAATTTATCAGAAATTAAATCAAGGTCAGTTGTTAGAGGTGACACCATTCTAATATATCCAATATTTTGCGGAAGACTGTCATTGCCGTATTCAAATAAAGCAACTTCAATTTTTGGCGACTTGCCATTTTTTTTGGAAAGTGCTAATTCATTGACGATTTTCCAGAGTTGAGACTTTGCCTGATCAATTAGACCATCCATACTATTACTCGTATCAAGTAAAATTGCCATTTGTATCAAACTTTCATCTTCTTGAGAGTAAATCATAGGAATACAAAGTAAAATCACAATTAAGATTGAAAATAATTTTTTTTTCATAAAAATCTCCATAATTATTATATGTAGAGTTCGCTAAAAATAGGTCTTAGTTTTTTTAGTAATCTCTATAATAATATTATAGTCTTATAAAAAAATTATTTCAATATTATGGCAGAATAAAATTCAAATAAACTATTAAAACTAAAGTCCCCAATGTTTTTTGTTTCGTCACCAATCCCAACTGTAATTAGATCAGCGTTTTTGCCAAGTTGTATATCAGATTTGGTGTCACCTACCATAATTGCTTTTTTTAGATCAATTTCACAAAAATCATTTTTTGCTTGTAAGATCATCCCTATTTTTGGTTTTCTACAACTACAATTATCTTCTTTTAAATGCGGGCAAAAATAAACCTTGTCAACTCTACCATTATGTATGGTGATTTGCGAAAGCATTTTGTTATTTATAATTTCAAAGTCAGAAAGGCTCATTATTTTTTTGCCAATACCTTGTTGATTTGTAACAACAAAGATTCTACCAAAAATCTTAGCAAGCCCAGCAATTGATGTTAAAACATCTGGCATAAACTCAAACTCATCCCAACTTTTCACATAATCAGCCATAAGCCTTTTATTGATAACTCCGTCCCTATCAAGAAACACAGACCAAGTTTTATCGATATGTAAATCTTTTAAAATCATAATGTTTTCCTTAATATATACAAAAAATTTTTGATTTGTCACAAGTTTAAAGAGTTAAATATATGTACTGTATATATTTACGCGATTTAATTACTGTCAATCCGCGACAATCTGATTAATCTGTGTTATATAAATTATACCAATTTTCTATAAAAATTAAAAGATTCTGTATTGGTTTTGTTAAACTCTTTTTTTGCGATTTTATTTAAAATTTCAGTTGGTTTTGCAAAAAATCTCAAGTCTGCTGTTAGATTGTCAAAATAAATCTGCTCTTTTTTAAACTCATCACCAACAAAACTAAAAATTTTATTTGATATAAAATAATTTGCACCTTTATAATTATGAACTTCAATCTCTGTATATTTATCAGAAAAAATATTTTTTTCTTTAAAGTCTGGCTCTTCAACCCTTGATATGAAAAGTGGAAGTTTTCCAAAAACGAAGCAATTAATTTGTTTTTCACAAAAACTCGATAATGATTTTAATACAGACACATCGCTTTCTGGTGAGGCATAAACTGATTTG
>MIAN01000155.1:0-7423 GCA_001829125.1 Spirochaetes bacterium GWB1_27_13
GTATAGCAACAGAAAGCCCAACAGCAGTTGTAATTAATGCAGTAGAAATACCACCTGCCACAATTGATGCAGTACTTACACCTTTTTCTACAATGCTATTAAAAGATAAAATCATTCCTATAATTGTACCAAAAAAACCAATTAAAGTAGATAATTTTGAAAAAATTGAAAGATAATTGAGTCTATGTTTGTATTCTATATAAATTGTGGTGATTAAACTATCAATATACTCTTGGAGTTCTTGTTTTGTATTAAAATGCTCTGATAAAAGTTTTACTAATGTATTATTAAAAATATGATTTTTAGTTTGCAGGCATTTTTCTTTTAGAGCAGTCAAACTGTTTGGAAAATAACTTTGATATTCTGAAAGGTTTATTTTATTTTTTGAAAAAAAACCAAACTTTTCTATAATAATTGCCATAGAAATAATAGAAAAAATAAAAATCGGAAAAATAACCGCAATTGTCGAAATATTTGATATATTCATTTATTACCCTTAATTATCTCCAGTTAATAAAAACTGGGAATTTGTCAGATTTATTACCCTTAATTGATTTTTTAATACCAACAAGCGTAATCTGTGTTATAGCAATTTAGAATATTTTTTTCAAGTTTTTTTGAATATAATTAAAATTTCAAATATATTAACTTGACATTTTTCTTCTATATAATATATTAAATACTATCTATTTTTTTGGAGAAAAATAACATGATATTTAGAAAAATACTTTTTTTTATTCTGATGAATTTTTTCATATTGACTATTTCTACAGCTGAAACAATGCTGAGTAGTGATATTATAAAAATTATTGATGATTCTGTATTTGAAGTTGTAGTTTTAAAACCAACAAAAGATTCACTAACTTACGAAAAACCTTTACCTTTTGACTTAATTCCTTTTGCTATTAGAAATGACAAATACTATTCTGTTGGAACAGCCTTTGCTATTTCAGAAAATAAATTTGTTACAGCTTCACATGTTATTTCGCTACCTATCGAGACTCTCACAGAACAATTGTTCATAAGAGATAAAAAAGGTAATGTAAATGAAATAGATCAAATTTACAGTTATTCTAACAATAAAGATTTTGTTGTCTTTACAATTAAAGATAAAAAAGTTTCTAATTTTTTAAAAATTAATACTACACCAAATATTAATGATGATGTATTTGCAGTAGGGAATGCTTATGGAGAAGGTATAATTATAAGAAATGGAATACTTACCTCAAAAACTCCAGAAGAAGAAAATGGAAAGTGGGAATGGTTAAGATTTTCAGCTGCTGCATCTCCTGGCAATAGTGGAGGACCATTACTTAACAAAAATGGAGAAATTATTGGAATTGTATTAAGAAAATCAGAAAATGAGAATTTAAACTATGCACTACCAATAAACATTGCTATAGAATCAAATCCAAATTTAGCAAAATTTCATTATAGAATTAATTATTCTATCCCTATAATGTCACCAAAAAAAATTAATATCTTTGATGATGAAGTTACTTTACCAAAATCTTATATTGAGCTAAAAAAATATTCAATAGAAAAATATCATTCTTATTGTGTTAAAACTCTTGATGATTTAATCAAAGAAAACAAAAATGCGATGTTTCCAAATACTAAAGGTTCTCTACAAATACTACACAACACATTTAGTACAACTTTTCCTAATATTATAGCAGAAGGAGAAGGGGGATCACTTGGAGTTTTTAAACCAAAAGAAATAGAAAAATCAAATCTTGAAAACAATGGTTTTATTGAATATGGAGAATTAGGCGGTTATGATTTAATAAATTTAGTAAAACCTGATAATATTTCTTTAAAACAATTATGTGATGATTCTAAACTTTTTATGGATTTAGTACTTAAAGGAATTACTTACAATAGAAATGTTTCCAACCAAAAAATTAGAATTATATCTTTAGGAGAAGCAGTCGAAAAATATGATTTTGTTGATAATTATAAAAGAAAATGGCTTATAAGATCATGGAATTTAGAATATGTAGACTATAAACTTACTACTTTTTCTTTATTAACTCCTACTGGAATGGTATCAATTTTAAAAATAGGCCAATTTTCCAATATGAATAGTGGCGATATTCTTGATATAAAAGTTATTACTGATTATATTTATTTATCTTACTATGGTACTTTTAAACAATGGGAAGAATTCTTAACAAGTAAAGATTATTTACCAGAAATTTTTACAAACTTTGAATTATCTTATACAAACAATAAGACAGCAAGTATAAAAACAAAAAGATTACAAATAAATTATAAAAATGAATCTTTTGAGATTACACCTGAAAGTGATATGAAAATATTAATAAGTTATCTAAAAGAAAATGATAATATAATATGGGATATTGCAGGAATTTATATATGGGAAAATAAAAATAGTAATAATTATTTCGCTTTTTTTAAAGAATTAAAACCAGTTGAAGGTTTAAATGATTCTTATTTTAGTGAATGGGAAAAAATGTGGAAACAAAAATATCCTTATAATGCAACATCTTATTTTGATAATGGAAATACTTATATAAGAACAGTACATAGCAATTATTCCACTTTAAAAAATAAATTAAAAATTGATAATAATTTTTTATATACAGCATACATTGGTCTTGAAGGAAAAATAAACAATTTTAAGATGCAAAAAAAACTAAAAGATATGATTAGTAGTACAACAATATTAGAATAATGAAAAAAATATATATAATTTCGTTTCTATTCATAAATTTATTAATTTATTCTCAAAAAGTAACAATAACTGCCATAGGTGACATTATGGCACACGATAATTTACAAGAATATGCTTTGGCAAATGAGGCAGGGTATTTTGTTTTATTTGAAAAGACTAAATCAATTTTTTTGAAAGATGATTTAACGATAGGTAATTTAGAGACTCCGGTTTGTGATACAATTCCAATTAAAGGCTTTCCACAGTTTAATGCAAAAACTTCTTTAGTGACGGCAATAAAGAATGCTGGAGTTGATGTTGTATCTTTGGCAAATAACCATTCTTATGACCAACGCGATATAGGTGTTACATCAACCATAGAAGCTGTTAAAAAAGAAGGTCTTATTTACTCTGGAACTGGTTTTACCCCAGAAATCGCTCGTAAACCAGTAATTTTTAGTAAGAACGGTGTAATATTTGGTTTTTTTAGTGCCACTTTTTCTATAAATGGTATAAATATTATCGAAGAGGAAGACAAACCTTATGTAAATTTAGTGCCTATGGAAAATGAAAAACGACTCGAAAACTTTTGTAAAATAATTGCTGAAACAAAAAAGACTGTTGATTTTATGATTGTTGCCTACCATTGTGGGACAGAGTACACAAATACACCGATAGAAATCCAAGAAAAGGCGTTAAAAAAAATTGCAGAGTCAGGGGCTGACCTTGTCCTTGCTCATCATCCCCATGTACTCGAAAAGATTGAATATTTTAAAACATTAGATAAAAGAAATGTATTAATTGCCTATTCACTCGGTAATTTTATAAGTGCTCAAGCAAGATATTTACCAAAATTAAAGAATAATAACCAAATTTATGATTCTGTACTATCAAAGACCGCAGAAGGTATAATTTTACAACTTGATGTTGTAAAATGGGACAATAATTTAAACATTGTTAATCCAAGAATAATTCCAATTTTTAATATATCTTTTAGGACAGAGCAAAATAAAAAAATGTATCAGGGTTTCCAAACTACTTTAATAGAAGATATTCTAAAAGATGACTTTACGGACTCACGCTTTGAGTCAAATATCCCTGATATAAAAAAACTTGTAACTTACAGATTTGAAAAGATAAAAAAGTTAATTGATTTGCCAGTTGTTTATGAGAATAAATGATTATGAGAAAAATAATTTGGATTTTTTTGATTTTTTTTGGTTGTGGTATAAATACAGGTGAACCAGTTATTAGTATTCAATCAGATACTAAGATTACAAGAGGGCTTTATGTTAATAAATTTGATACAATCGTTGGAAATTCTTTTGAAGAAGATGCTTTATTGACTTTTTGTAATAAAAATAACATAAATTACTTGATTTTGTACGATTTGTATAAATTATTCGACAAAAAAGATATATTAGAAGCATTCATAAAAAAAGCGAAAGAAAATTATAAAATTAAAGAAATAGCAGCTTGCGGTGGTGATAAAATTTTTGCGGATAAAATTGTTAATTTTAATTTAACTTCAATCTATAAATTTGACGTACTAAATTTAGAATACGAGTATTGGAATACAGCATCATATACAAATAGACCTTTTGTTGATTTCATAGATACACTAAGTTATTACAAAGATATTGGTATCAAAAATAACTTAAAAACAGAAGTTTATCTTGGTTGGATAACTGCTTATGAGGCAGAAGAAATTAAAAAAAATGTCGATAGGATTTTACTACATTGTTATGTGACTGCCCCTACAATCGGTTTTAATTACACAAAAGAAAGACTTGAATATTTCAAAGATTTTCCTGATATACATATAATTTTTTCTGGTGAGCCAGAATTTTGTGGTAATTATATAAAAACAAACTCATTACAAGCAATTGAAGATATTTATAATGAAGACTTAACAAAATCAACGATAGATATAAAAATTAACTGGTTTTGCTACTTTGCTTATACTTATTTGAAAAATTGATAAATATTATTGCAAAGATACACAAAAATTCTACCACCCTTTTTTTAGAATAATCTATATATCTGTTTAAAATTTTATCATATTTAGAAATTATCATTTATATTCTGCAAAAATATTATCAACTTCATTTAATTTTGATATTTCAAGGTTGGCTATTCTTTTTAAGAATTCTTTTCGTTTGATTTTGTCTTTTATTACAATTTTTGCTTTACTTCTATATATTTTTAGCAGATGAAGTTTTATAAAATAGGTTTCTGGGATTTCTTCACTGATTTTATCTCTAATTTTAGCTGAAAAAGAAGGGCTTATCCCAGATGTCGAAACAGAAATCACCAAATCATCTTTTTTATAAATCGCTGGAAATATAATATTACTCTTTCCAGTAGCATTATTTACAAGAATATTTTTTTTAATTAAAACTTTTGCAATTTTCTTATTTAGCTTTTTGTTGTTAGTTGCAAGCACAACAAGAAAGGCTTTTTTTAAATATTTTAGTTTTAGTTTATTTTTACTTATTTCTATATTATTTTTTTTTGCTATTTTGAAGATTTCATAAGATAGAATCTTTTTTGTTATTATCTTGATGCGAGGTTTATACCCCAAAAGAGTCTCTAACTTTCGTAATGCAACACCTCCACCGCCAACGATTATACAAAGTTTGTTTGTCAAATCTATGTTTAGAGGAAAATAGTCACTCATAATTATAACCCATTCCTTAATGCTTTAAGTATAGTGTTTTTTTTTATTTTGTCAAAGAATAAATATTATCTAACAAAAAATTTTCGGGTAGCCGAAAAAAAGGTACGTTGATTAATGTTAACAATTAACATATATTAAATCCAATCATAAAGCCGCAGGAAAAATTAATTTTTATTAAATTTATATAGTGGTGTATAAAAAATGATACAGTGATTTTTGGAAAATAACCAAAATTCATTAAATTTTTAATTAAAAGATACAAAATTTACAAAATAAACTTTGGCACACTTATTGCTATATAAGGAGTATGAGGAGTCCGATATGAAAAAAACAAATAAAATAGGAAATCACAATAACTTAAAATCTTACTTTGATGAAATAAAAGACAATGACTTACTTTCTTTTGAAGAAGAAATGGAACTCGGCAAAAGAATTGAAAAAGGTGATGAATACGCTTTTAATAAAATGATCAGAGCAAATTTAAGATTGGTTGTTAAAATAGCAAAAAAATATATGACTCCAGAATGGGAATTGTCTGATTTAATCCAAGAAGGAAATATAGGGCTTATGAAAGCTGCTGAAAAATTTGACTATAAAAGAAATGTTAGATTTTCAACTTATGCTTCTTGGTGGATTAAACAATCTATAATTAGGTCTATAAGTAATAAGAGAAGAGTAATTAGGCTTCCACATAGAAAAGAAGAAAAATTAAGAAGAATAAATATAACAATCAATCAAATGTTCCAAGAATTAAAAAGAATGCCAACAACAAAGGAATTATCTGATAAACTCGGATATGAAGAAGTTGATATTCTCAATTTGAAGAATTTAACAGAGAATTTTATATCAATGGATGCAGATGTGAATGAAGAAGGATGTTTTTTAGCGAATACAATAAATGACGACAGTTATTCACCTGAAGTATTATTAGATAAAGAGGATTTAAGAAAAGTAACAGAAGAAGTTTTAGAAAGATTAAAACAAAAAGAAAAAGAAATTTTAAAACAAAGATTTGCTTTAGATACAAACAAAAAAGAAACATTAAAATCTATTGCAAAAAATCTTGGCATTAGTCCAGAAACAGTAAGACAAATAGAAATAAAGGCAATGAAAAAGATTAAAGATAATTTTTCATACTTAAAAGACTATTTGTATTGTTAAATAATTTTTTCACAGTTCCTCCTTCTCCTCCTATAAAATGATAAGGCTTGCCATCAAAGTAGCATGATGGCAAACTTATTTTTTTTGTATTCCAAGTAATATTAAAAAAACGGCACGATAATTAGTTGAAATATTAATTCTTTTTTAAAAATTCGTCAATCTTATCATATATTTTAAGAGTTGTTGGAGCTAAATTTTCTTCTTTAATTCTTTGTAAGATATATTTTTTTTTACTATTTGTAGTAGTGAAATTTTGTTTAGCCTCTTCAAATATAGATAAAGTTTCATAAATATTTCTATAATTAGGATATTCTCTACTAATTTTTCTAAAAATCTTTTCTGCTTGATTTATATCACCAGATATAAGTTCATTATAAGCATCAAAATAGGACTTTTCAATTTCTATGGTTTTTTTTGCTTGAATACTCATTCCTGAAAAAACGCCAGTAATATGTGCCCATGAAAATGTAAAAACAACGATTAAACTTGCAATGATCCCAAAAATTTCATTTAGAATAGTTAATTTGCTTTTTTCACTCATTTTATTCCCTCTTCATAAAATTTAAAAAAGAAAAAAATAACATACATTTTTTTTAAAGTCAATAAATTGAAATATAAAAAGTAAATTTGTAGATTTCAAAATATTATATTTTTTTAACTAATTTGTAATTATATAAATTAAAAAAATGTAATTTAAATATTAAATACAGAATAATTAATAAAAATATATAAAAAAATAATAAAAATTTATTGTTTTCTATATAAATGGTGATATTATTTATAGAAAGAGGTGAATTACTATGGCGAGAATAATAATAGTAGACGATGCCCAGCATACAAGGGGTGTATTAAAGACATTTTTAGAAGATCAAGGACATCTTATTAGGGGTGAATTTGAAGACCCT
>MIAN01000155.1:7436-27117 GCA_001829125.1 Spirochaetes bacterium GWB1_27_13
AAAAATTCGTAGAGGTATTAAAGTTATCCTTATTTCAGCCCATTCAGAACCAAAGATAGTTTCGGAAGCTATTTTTCATGGGGCATCAGATTTTATTGCAAAACCATTTATTTTAACAGAAGTAAAAAAACGACTTAACAAGATGCTTGAAAAATATTCAGCTTAGAAATACAAATTTAAATATTAGAATCCGAGTTAAAATTAATTAGTGTTTCTTTTTCAATCGTGTAAATTTCAAACCTAAATGATTTTATTGTTGGAGTAAAATCTTTTAAATCATCGTAAAGTTTTGTAACTTCTTCTAAAACCCTTAAAGCTTCTTCGATTCTATAAAAATTTGCCTTTAATAAATCCAAAATGCTCTCTCTTTTAGTTTCTATTTTAGAAAATTCTTTCCCTAAATCAGAAATAGAGTTCCTTTTATGTAAGAATTTTAATTTAGAACTAAAGTTTTCCCTTAAATAATGCCTTATATGCTTCAATTTTTGGCTAAATTCTTTTTTTTCTAACTCAAATCTTAAAATATCTTCTATTACTCGTAAACCTTCACAAGCTCTATTTATATTTGCATCAATTGTTCTTTCCATAATATTCTCAATGATTAAATTTTAGGTTATGATACCATAAAAAAGAAATAAATCAAAATATAAATTTTATCAGAATTGACTTTATTAAAGAAAATGTTAAAATGATTAGGACTGTTTCCTCTGTTCAATATTTAAGCAATTTTAATTCTTTTAAGTTTTTATAGTGCTTATAATTTTTTGAACAAAAATTAATATTATTAATAATTGCAGTTGCTGAAATAATTGAATCAATTACACCAATTCCATCTTTTAAGTGATGAGTCTTATATAATTCAATAGACTTTTTTAAAATTTCGTCATTTATTGATAAAATATCAAAATCTATAATGATAATCGTACAGATTGTCATTATATACCTGAAATGTTTTTTTACAACTTGTTTACTTAAAAGGAGTTAGAAAAAAAATGATCGTTGAATTTAAGACAAACCTGAAACATTTCAGTATATATTATCGTTTAATTCTTTCATTTGTTCTTTATTTGAACATCCTGCTAATAACTCTAATTCCGTAAAATAAGTTATACAAATAGCAGAATTCTCAATAAAATCAATTGCTTTTTTATCCGATCTCAAATAATCAATAATAATATCTGTATCTACTAAAATCATAAACTTCTGCTTTCAATTAATTTTCTTAATTTGGATAGATAACTAATAGTATCAGGAATATTCTTATCTTTCCATAATCCTTTTAATTTTTTGTATTTTGTAGGTTTAGTACTCTCATTATCCTCTATTTGAATAACAAAATTAGTCTTAATTTTTGGTAATTCAGTTTCTAAAAATGTAACAATGCCATTTTCATAAACTCCATGAAGTAACATAATTTTCTCCAGATATTTTATCTTTTTAAAAAAATATAATTTATGTTTATTGAAAAGTCAATATTTTTTTATAATAAGTAGAGTATATATTTCTATCTTATTTTGTTTTAGCATCATATTAAAATTTCCAATTTTTCAAACTTTCAAGTTCTTTCATTCTAACTTGACTTTATTTAAGAAAATGTTAAAATGATTTTATGAGTGATAATTTATTAACAATAGAATACAAATCAAGAATAAATAAAGTAATTGATTATATAGAAAAAAATCTCGCTAATGAATTTAGTCTTGAAGAACTTGCAAATATTGCTTGTTTTTCAAAATTTCATTTTCATAGAATTTTTTTTTCTATGGTTGGAGAAACGCTATTTCAATTTATCCAGCGTTTGAGGTTAGAAAAATCGGCTTTTCTTTTGACAAATCTTTTGGATGTATCGATTACAGATATTGCATATCAATGTGGATTTTCTAATTCAAGTTCTTTTGCAAAAGCATTTAAAGAGTATTTTAAAATTTCTGCAACAGAATGGAGAAAAACTCAAAGCAATCTAAGCAAAGTTAATAGCAATTTAAGCAAAACGCAAAGCAATTATATAAAAGACTTTTTGTTATCTTCCGTGTATATTGAATATAAGAATAATTCAACTATATGGAGGATAACTATGGATAACAAAAATCAAATTGTGGAGGTTAAAGACCTTCCAGAAATAAGTTTAGCTTATGTGAGGCATACAGGACCTTATAAAGGGGACGCTAAATTATTTGAAAGTTTATTTCAAAAATTATTTAAATGGGCAGCCCCAAGAAACTTAATTAATTTTCCTGAAACAAAAAGCATAATAATCTATCATGACAACCCAGAAATTACAGAGGAAAATAAATTACGAACAAGCGTTTGTATAACAGTTCCTATAAAAACAGAAGTTAGTGGTGAAATTGGTAGAATGGAAATACCTGCTGGCAAATATGCTCTTGCAAGATTTGAGTTACTTACTAATGAGTTTCAAGAAGCTTGGAATTGGGTTTATGGAATCTGGCTTCCTCAAAGTGGCTACCAACCAGATGATAGACCTTGTTTTGAAATGTATCTCAATGACTCAAAAGATCATCCACAAAATAAATTTGTTGTGGATATTTGTATTCCTGTAAAACCTTTATGATGACAATTTTCCAAATTATCAATAATTGATGAGGCATGAGGCTGTCCTAAAAGATAGCCTCTTTTGGGTATTAATTTAAAAAAAATAAAATTTTTTTCATAGGATTTTTCTTTGATATGCGATATTTTAATCGAAACCAGTTGAAAAAATTATAAATACAAAAGAGGTTTAATATGAGAAAGATTTTTAGTTTATTGATGTTTATATTTGTATTTTTTATTTTGTTTAGCTGTGATTTATTAAAGAGTGTTAATTTAATAACTAAAGCAGATATACCAAAAGGATTAATTGCTACAAAAGAACAAAATGGTATAAAAATAAAATGGAATGCTATCCCAAATGTTGATGGTTACAAATTGTATAAAGCAGTAGAAAAAGATGAAAACTATTTGTTGATAAAAGATTTAACTGCTGATTTTTTTATTGATGCTGATGTTACAGTTGACAAAACTTATTATTATAGGATAAAAGCATACAATAAATATGGTGAGTCAGATTTGAGTATTTCTGTTTTGATTAGTACAGGAATAGCCACGACAACAAGTACAAGTACAACGACAACGACTATCTCAACTACTCTATCAATCTGGTCAGTCTCTGGGGTTATTGCAAATACAACTTATGCAGAATGGTTTTTACCAGAAACAGATTTAAATACAAAGATTGTCGCTGTTAGAAATGCAGATGTAGCCACTTTTGAAGTAGCCCCAAGTATTACTGCATGTTATGGAATACCAGGAGGAATAGGTAATGCGTCAATTGATTTGTCAGCAGATTTTACAAACGATGTTCCTTTTAAACTTTTTACAAGTGATAATACTCCTAGTTATGGCATTCCTTTTGGAACAGAATTACCATATTTCACAGTAAAAAAATCTGGTAATGATTATATTTATACTCTTGATCTTTCAAAAATTGATCTAAGTCATGTAGAGTCTCAAAATTCTGCTCCACAAATGACACAAGAGATTTTATCTGATTGTACATTCTATATATTAGCAGATGCTGCAACTGGAGTTAGTACAAAATTAGCAATTACAATGTGGGGAACAAAGATTGCGAAGATGACAAAAAAATAATTTCTACAAAAATGCTTGTTGAAGATAATAACTATTAAAGAATAAAAAATTATTGTATATTATTAAAACCTAATAATATACAATAATAATTATTAAAATTTACGGATACTGCATATATTTTAAACTATTTGATTTCATCGGTAAAACATTAACTGTATTTCCTAAACTATCTAAAGCTCTAAATTGACTTGTTACATGTAATAATTGTGCATACTTTCCTGCAGGGACAGTAAAATTATAAGTCTTTGTTTCAACAAAAGAATAAGTTGTTGCAGTTTGTTGTTGCCACCCGAGTTTTGCACTTAATTTAACAGACCATTTACCACCTGAGCCTAAAAATGAAGCACTTCCTTCTGCTGTTACTTCCATTCCGACTTCCTGTGTAAACGTATCAGTCTGAGTTTTTGAAAAGCCTATTTCAGAACTGTAATTCATTGTATTATCTGTTGTAGCTTGACGGTTATCAAGAGTTTGAGCATCGGTATAAACCTCTTCACGTTGAATAAAATAGAAAGGAGAATTATCAACTTTCCAATCCAGAGTTCGTTTACTGTCCTTAATGAGAGTAAAAGGAATTCTTACTGATGAAAAATATTTAGGATAATTACTTGAATAAGGTAAGAATCCTGTCAATTTTGGTTCAATTGATGCATTGTCTGCTTCATCTGTAACAGGTATATTAATAATAAAAACATTTTTTATATCATTATTTATAGTTGCCGGATCCCCCGAAGAAGATGCTAATACAGTACCCGGATCAAGAAACATAGCTCCTTCTGATAAAGGATAATTATCAGGTTCAATTAAATCCCAAACAGTAAGATTCATAGATGCACCAGTACCTGAATCATCATATATCCAATTTCCTGATTTTCCTTCTACTGTATATTCTTTTTTTACACATCTTATTACATCAGTTGAAGGTTTTGTGTGACCTGATTGGACTACTATACCCATTGCAACATAACCTGTAGGTGCTATTGGTAACCATACAGACCCGTCTCTATTGGCTCCAGAACCACTGTCGTTATATATTAATGTATAATCTGTTGGTTTTGCAAGTAATCCGTTATTTTTAGAATCTTTAACTAAAATAACAGCATGATTTTTATTAGCATCAGCATAATCTCCACGAATATAAGAACCAACAGGATACCAGCCATTTGTTGGATCATATTTTGGATGCCACCATATTGTATCATGATCACCACCGCTTCCACCATCATCCCACATATTATCAAAGCTATATGTAAATTTTATTAATAATCCGTTTCCTATATCCATACTTACAGGATCAAAAACTAAAACATTTACTTTACTGGTCAATCCTGATCCAGATGTAACTGTTATTATAGCAGAACCGATTGATACTCCTTTTATAGATATTCCTGTTGATGTAACTGATACAGTTGCATTTTCATTATCAATATTAGCTGTAAAGGTATCTTTAATCCCATCAGATTTTGTAGATGTTACAATTAATTCTTTTGTTTCTCCAATTTTAAAAGAAACTGTTTTTTTCTCGATAAAGATTTTTTTCAAATCATTTGACTGATTAGTCGTTGTTGTTGTTGTAGCAGTATTTAATATATCACACTGAATAAATAATAATCCTGATAAAAATAATAATATATATTTAATTATTGATTTCATACAAAACTCCTTTAAGATAAATTGGTTATGTCAATTATTATTAATAAATTGATTAATATATTATAGTTCAATTTAGAGAAAAGTCAATAAATAATAAAAGATCACTTGTTTTTTAATTACAAGCGTTGAGTAGTTTTTTGGACTTGCAAGTTTTACTGCAATTGATAAAAAGATTTTATTTTGATAAATTATACAAAAAAACATCTCTCCAATAAGAATTCAAACTAAAAATAACAAATTAATTTTTAACGTTATTGTTTAATAATTTGAGTTGAAATTTCAAAATTATATATTTTTTCTTAAAAATATCAAAAAAACATTTTACTTAAATTAAAAAATAATATATTTTTTACATAGGATTTTTAATAGTCCTGCGACTTTATATATAGATAAGTGTAAATATGAATTTATCAAAAGAAGAGTTTGTTTTATTGAAAACTGGCGATAAAAAAGTTTTTGAAAAAATGTATTTGTATTATAAAGAAAAAATTTATAATTTTTTATTGTTTAAAGCAATGGGCAATAAAGAAGTTGCAAATGAAGTTTTTAGTGAAACTTTTTATTCTGCTTTGACAGGTATAAAAAATATCAAAAGCCCTGATAATATTGGCGGGTGGCTTTGTACGATTGCATCAAGAAGGTTTAATGACTTTTTGAGGAAAAAGTACAGAGAGAAAAAATACTATGATTTTACAGATAGAAATAATTTAGATGGTGTAGCCAGTATAGAAGAAGATGATAAATCCAAATCTTTGTTATTTGAAATAGCTTTTGAGGCTTTAAAAAAAGAATACAAGGATTTGATAAGAATGAAATATTTAGAGGATAAATCCCAAAAAGAAATTTCAGATATAATAGGTAAAAATGAAGGGGCTATTGAGGGATTACTTTTTAGAGCGAGAGAGGCTTTAAAAAAAGAAATAAAAAAATTAGAAAAATCTTAGGATTTTATTATGAGCAACAATTGGGTAGACAATTTATCAGACAATGACATAAAAAAATATCTTTCTCAAAATACAAAAAAAGAAGAAGTGCCATACTTTACAGATCAAAAGGTATTAAATTTTATAAGAAATGGCGAAAAAGAGACTAAAAAGGCATTTGTTTTCTCTTTTAGGCTTGCTTTTGCTTCATTCACTTTTATTTTGTGTTTAACTATCTCATTATTATATATAAAGAATGTTTTTTATTCTACAAAAATGCCAGTTACAGTTTTACTTACTACTGGAAAAATCGAAGTGATAAGAAATAAAGAAGTTTTTCAAATAAGTCCCGGTTTTATTGTTAAACAAAATGATGTCTTAAAAACTTATGATAACTCATTTTGTGAAGTACAAATAGGTTTTAAATCAAAAGTACTTATTGAAAACAAAAGCTCTATAAAGTTCGACAAGATTATAGAAAGCGGAATTGACAACAATATAAAAATTAGCCTTATTGATGGAAAATCGTTATTTCATATAGAAAAATTGAGTAAAAATAGTGTTTACGAAGTAAATGCAGATGATATAAAGATAAATGTACTTGGTACGCAATTTATAGTAGAAAAAATATCAAAAGAAGTACATGTTTTTGTAAATAAAGGCAAGGTAAAAGTAAAAAATAAGCAAATAAAAAAAGAAGTTTTCTTGATAAAAAATGATTCTATTAAATATCAAGATAAAAAACAAGAAATATGCCAAATAAATCCAAAAGATGAAGAAATAACTTATTTTAATAATATTAAAATAAATTCTCTAAAAAATAACTCTCTGATAGATGTTAAATCTGATTATGAGAATAATATACTTCAAAAAAATGATCAAAAATTGTTAAAATTTAAAGATAATTTAAAAATGCTTGTTGAAGATAATAATTATCAAGTATTGAGTCTTGCAGATAATAAAGAAATTGTAACAAAAATTAATTTTGAAAAAGACAAAGAAAAGGTTATTGTCGTACAAAAAGATTCTACAATAAAAGAAGAAAAGCAACAAGAAAAAATAGAACAAAAGCCAGAAGAAAAACAAGTTTTGATTTATAAATATCAAAATAAATTAGAATCAACTAAATCAGATATTTATGGTTTTGTACAAAAAGATAATACAATTGTTGCTGTAACAAAGACTTCATTAATTGCTTTTAGTATAAATAATGACATTTTGTGGGAAAATGATTTTAGTAACCAAAATATTTATTTTAATACAATACCACAAATTGTAAATGATAAAATAATTATTCCATCATTAAATCAAAAACTCTTAATTGTTGATTTATCGACTGGTAAGACACTAAAAACTTTAAATACAGATGGAATTGTTAGTTTTGGTTATAAAAGTTTACTTATTGATAAAAATCTTTTTATACCATTATCAAACGGTTTTTATAAACTAAATACGGCTACAATGACTCTAAATGAGTTTTATAATATCAAAAATCCAAAAGAAATAGCCTTTTTAGATAACAAACTAATTTTTGGTTCTATTGTTGAGAAAAAATTAATTTGTACAAATTTATCTGGTGAGGTTTTGTGGAATAAAGATTTTACAGAAAATACTTTTTTTAATCCAATTATTTTTAAAAATCAAATTATTTATCCTTTTAATAAAGCGATCTATCAATTTTCTACAAATGGAGAATTAATAAATAAGTTTGATTTTGAGAATGGTATTGCTTCAAATCTAACAATATATAAAGATAATCTATATTTTGTTTCTTCTGATGGTAAAATAACACAATTAAACATAAAAAATGCTAAATTTAATACTATTTATTCATTAGAAAAACAATCTTCAATCGAATATTATTTATTTAAGAATATGAGTATCATTGACGAAAAGATTTATATTGGTAACCTCAATGGTGAACTTGCTATTTATAATTTAAATACGAATGAAGATCAAAAAATTAAAATCTCAAATTCGCAGATAACAACAACGATTTTATATAAAGGTAATTATTTTTATGTTGGTACAAAAAATGGAGAGATTTTTAAACTAAAGGTAAATAATTGAAAAAAAGATTATTAATTTTTGTTTTTTTAGCATTTTTTATTGAATGTTTTTTTGCTAAAAATGTAATAACTATTTTGCCTTTCAAAAATGCGAGTAATTCTTCAATTGATTATGTTGGAGAGTTTATACAAAATACTTTTTATGTTTATTTTAGCTATATTACCGATTATTCTACAATACCAAAAGAAAAAATAACAGAGTACCTTAAAGCAAAAAATATAAAATTATCTACTTTACAGAATCAAGAAACATCTCAATTTGATATGGCTGATTATTTTAACTCGTTTTTTTTGATAAGAGGTCAATATTATAAAAAAAATGATAGTATAGTATTAGAATATGAAATTATAAATAATATAGACAAAAAAATAGTTTTATCAGACAAAAAAATTATTGCAAGTGAAATTTCTATTTTTATTGACATCGAAACCATTGTAAATAATCTTACAGAAGAATTTAAAAAAGACCAATTTAGATTTGGCTATGTTTTTGTTGATGGTGAAGAGCAGTGTGATATTTATGTAAACTCAAAATTTTATGGAAATACACCAAAAAATATTGCCCTTTTGACAGGTAATTATGAGATTAAATTATTTTATAGATATAATGATGAATACATAAATATTATAACAAAAACAATAGAAATAAAGAAAAATGATAAGCAAACGCTAAATGTACAAGTATTTACAAATATTATAGTAGAAACAGAAGAGAAATGCCAACTTTTGCTTGATAATAAAGAAATAGGATTTACACCCATTCAACATAAAGTAATAATAAATAAAAAATATGGGTTAAATTTAAGATATGTTAATAAAAATAATGAGATTTATCAAATAAAAAAAGAAATATTGATTGATTCGACAAATGATATTGTAAAAAAAATTGAGTCAACTGCAACTTTACAAATAATCGGTAATCCAAATTTAACAGTTTCTCTCAATGATGAAAATAAGTCTAACTTAAATCTAAATTTAGATGATTTAAAAAAAGGAAAATATTCAGTAAAAGTTTTTTTAGATGACAAAAAATGGAAAAAAAAGTATCATTTTTACAAAGAAGATATTCATTTAAACCCATTTGAGATTAAAAAAATTGATTTATCAAATATAAAATACAAAAAACAGATTGGATTTTGTTTTATTCCTTCACTATCTCAATTTTATAATAAAGAATATGCAAAGGGAAGTGTAATTCTTTCAAATTTTATCCTTTCTTTTACTGCTGGTGCTTTTTCGCCACTTGTTGCTTATTTACTTTATCAAAACTATTATTTACCAAAAGCGAATTTATGGAACGAAAAAGGGTTACAAAGTGGTTTCTCTCCAGATGAAATACAAACTTCTTACAATACAACTTTTTATCTTTTTTTTGGACTTCTTGGTGGAGGCTTTGGTATAGCATTCTTTTTTTGGCTATATTCTTTAATTGATGGATTAATTGTATCAAATCGTATTGATTTTCTACTTAATAAAAACAAAATATCGTTAAATCCTCATATTAAAGTAAAATTTGATATAAATTTTATATTCTAACTCTAAATTTTTCTTTTTTATATAAGATTAATGTTGATTTTTTTTGATTTTTAAATTACATTTATTAGTATATAAGAATAATTCTAACTTGAGAAATAATTATGAAATATAATGATACCATAAAAATATTAAAAGAGATTAAATTAAAAGCTACCCCACAAAGAATAGCAATTATAGAATTTTTGAAAGAAAATAGAACTCATCCGACACCACGTCAGATTTATGATCTTTTGAAAAAAGAATATCCATCAATATCTTTGGCTACAATTTATAATACTCTTTCTGCTCTCAAAGATGAGGGTATCATAGAAGAACTCTATCTCGAAAAAGATATTTCACACATAGAATGCAATACAACCCCTCATGATCATTTTTTTTGCTTATCTTGTAAAAAAATATTCGACATAATGGAAGATAAATATAAGGATGATATACCACATACTATAAAAGACTTTAAAATTATCTCAATCCGTAAAGAATATTTTGGTTATTGTGATGAATGTGTGAGTAAAGAGGGCGAGAATTAGGAAAAATCTACTATTAAAATCATAAAACATTTCAACTAAATTTTGACATTTTTTAAACTTTTGATTATAACATAATAGAGTATATTAGCTAGACTGCCAGATTTTAAAAACCTGACAGGTCTTTTTATGATAGGTGGAATTATGTTAGTATTAGGTATTGAAACAACTTGTGATGAGACATCTGTTGGTGTGGTAAGAGACGGAAAAGAAGTTTTAAGTAATATTGTTGCTTCTCAAATAAAAGATCATACTCCTTGGATGGGTGTTGTCCCAGAGATTGCCTCAAGGTTACATTTAAAAAAAATTACTCCTATTGTAGAAGAGGCTTTAAAAAAGGCGAATATTAGTATAGAACAAATTGATTTAATCGCAGCTGCAAATAGACCAGGTCTTATTGGCGGACTTGCAGTGGGCGTTAGTTTTGCAAAGGGGCTTTCTTGGATTACAGATAAGCCATTTATTGGGATAAATCATGTTGAGGCACATCTTTATTCTCCTCATTTGACTTGCGAAATTGATTTTCCTTACATAGGGTTACTTGCCTCTGGTGGACATACTTTAATCGTAAAAGGCGAATCTTACACAAAATACGACATAATTGGTACAACGATAGACGATGCTGCAGGTGAAGCATTCGACAAAATTGCAAAACATTACAATTTTGGTTTTCCTGGTGGTCCTGCTTTAGAAAAAATTGCTAAAGAGGGTGATGTGTCGACATTTGATTTCCCGATTTCTAACCTTTATAAAACAGATAGAAAATTTGATGTTAGTTACTCTGGCTTAAAAACTGCTGTAATTAACCACCTCGAAAAATATCTAAAAAAAGAAACTTATACAGTAAGTGATATTGCAGCATCTTTTCAAAAAAGAGCATTTGATATTTTACTAAAAAAAATAAAACTTGCTACAACCACTTTTGGTATAAATACTGTTGTTGTCGCTGGTGGAGTTTCTGCAAACCAATATTTACGCAAGTTGTTTAACGAAAATCTTTCTGCAAAAGTATTTTTTCCAGAACTAAAATATGCAACTGATAATGGGGCTATGATTGCAGGTTTTGCCTACCACAAATATAAAGAAGAAGGAAAATCACCTTTTAATACAGGAGTTTTTCCACGAGTTGAAGGTTTTAAAATATCCCTTGAGGAAAATTACAGATGTCGCTAAATTACCAAGAAATTGAAGAAGTTTTAAAAACATTCCCAAAAAATGGAATTGTCAAATATATATCACAAAACACAAAAAATTCTATCGTAATAACTCTATTTGATAAAATTAATACTTACAACATACTAATTGATACACAGGATAAGTATAATAGAATATGTATTATTCCACAAAAAGAAAAGATAATTGACGAAAAATTACGATTTTCTCAGTTTTTAAACTCACAGATAATAGGATGGCGTATAAAAAGCATATATCAATATAATCTATCAAGGATTATTATTATAGAAGTAGAATATAATAACCAAATAAGAAAAATTATTGCAAAACTCTGGGGTGTTGGTAGCAATATAATTTTTGTAGAAGATGACAATACAATATTAGAATGTTTAAAAAGGCATCCAAAAAAAGGTGAGTGGCCCTCAGAAGAATTTGTTTTACCTCAAACTAATTCACAAAAAGAGTATAGAGTTAGAGAAAACTTTAGTATTGCGACAATAAATGAAGATATTTATTATTATTACAAAAATATTGTTGATAATGAAGCATTTATAGATAAAAAACGAAAACTTCTTGATTTTACTGATAAAGAAATAGAAACATTAACAAAACAGATTGAGCAAATCGATAAAAATTTGACTGATGATAAAGAAAATAATTATTTGTATTATGGCGAATTGTTGAAATCTAATTTATTTAACATAAAAAGGGGTGAAAAAAAAGTTAAACTTATAGATTATGGACTTGATAAAGAAATTGAACTTGAAATAAATCCAGAAATTTCACCTAAAGAGAATGTTGAAAAATTTTTTAGTAAATACAAAAAAATTAAAGACGGCAAAATTAAGTGGGAAGAACAAAAAACTTTGGCAATCGAAAAACTCGAAAATTACAAAGAAGTAAAAATTATCATTGAAGATAGTGATAATCTTCCACAGATTGAAAAAATAGAAAAAAGGTTAAAAGAAGGCAAATTTGGTAAAATACTTGAAAATAAAAAGAATAATGAGTTAAAAAACATTATTGGTAGAACTTTTACCCTAATTGGTGGTTATAAAGCGTTTGTTTCTCGTTCTGCTAAGGAAGCTGATGATATTTTACGAAGAATTGCTAAAGGTAATGATTATTGGTTTCATATTAGGGATTATCCAGGTAGTCATGTTATTGTAAAAGAAATTAAACATAAAGAGATAACAGAAGAAGTAAAAAAAGAAGCGTGTTTGTTGGCACTTCATTACAGTAAATGTAAAAATGCAACAGATGCGGATATTTATTTTACAAGGGTAAAATACCTTCAAAAAGGTAAAACTGGAGTGCCAGGACTTGTTATGCCAACTCAAGAAAAAAACATAAAAGTTAAATTTGACAAAGAAAAATTGCAAGAAATTTTGGGACGAGATAGTTGAAATTTATCAGTATGTTAGAGATTTTATCACATTAATACGCAGCCTGCAATATCGCATAAAGTTCTTCTGATGAGCATGAGCGAGGGATATAGTTAAAAACTTCAAATTTTCTTGCATCATCGGCAACTATAATTAAATCATCTTTATTTATACCAAATTCATCGAGTCTTACAGGAAGCCTTAATTCTATTATCATTTTTCTAATTTTTTCTATTGCTTTAATAGAAGCTTCTACAACACTTAACTTTGCCGTATCTTCTCCAAGTGCATGTGCAATTTTAACAAGTTTTGTAGGAATACCTGTTATATCATAATCAAGGACATGTGGCAAAAGAATACACGAGCAAAAAGACTTTGGTATTTTAAATTTTGAGTTTAACACATAAGAAAGTGATGAGACTATACCTGTACACGACATAGAAAGTCCAAGACTTGTAAACAGTCCTCCGAGTGAAAGAAATGATTTAGAGGCTATATCGTCTGGGGCGTTTATAGCATTCATTAAATTTGAACTAAATAATTCAATTGCCTTTAAAAATATTGTTTCTGACAAAAAATTTGATTTTGTAGAAATATATCCTTCTACTGCATTGGCAAGTGAGTCAATGACAGTCGTTGCTGTATATCTTCTGGGTAAAGTTGTGGTAATCATAGGGTCAAACAAAACTTGTTTTGTTGTTAATTTTTTTACTTTTACAATTTTTGCATTGTTACTTCTTGAGTCTGTTAGTAAAAACTCGTCTTTAAACATAAAAGGATTTCTGGGAGTAGATGGAATTTCTATATAAGGAAGGGCTTCGTTTTCTTGAATTTTACCGTCTAAGTATTCTGAAATATCGCCAGAATTATTGGCAAGCATAGCAACTGCTTTTGCTATTGATAAAGTACGAACGCCACCAATCCCAACTACAACATCAGCATAAGAAGACCTAACAATTTCTGTACCAAAATCAACTACTTTACTGTTGGCATTTGGAATAACTTCATCAAAAACAATCGCTTCACAACCTTTTTTTTCAAGTATTTCAATAATTCTTTTGATAGTACCAGACTCATGAAGAATTGCCTCTGTAATAATAACTGCCTTATCGCCAAATTCTGAAACTACATTTCCAAGTCTATTTACTACATCAACACCAAATTTTAACTGTGTCGGAACTGAAAATTCAAATATATTCAAGCAATTACTCCTTATAACACAGATTTTCACAGATTAGTTAGATTACACAGATTGTATTAATAATCATGTTATATAAAATAAAAGCGGAGTGTAAAAACTCCGCTTTTTGTATTTTAATTAAGAACTTAAATCCCAAAAGTTTTCATTATGTTATCAGCTGTACCTTTAACAAGGGTATCATTGATATAATTTGGGTTTTTTAATTTTTCTTTAATTTCTTTGATTTTGTCAACTCTTACATCAGGAGCACTTTTTACAATTTCTAAAATTCTATTTTTTTCAGCAACATCTAAAGCTTCTGATGAAATATCAACAGAATCAGAAGATTTTACATTATTTTGCTGATTAACTTTGTTTATTTTTGCATATCCATTGTAATTATTTACTGAACCAATTTTATCTATGCTCATATTCTTACCTCACAATCTTATTATCGTCGTATAAACAAATAACTTTAACTTCTATACTGTAAATTTTAAATTGTCTCAATTTAATTAATTTTTAAGTATATATGCCAAAAAACTCAAAATCTACTCATTTGAGTATAATATATCACTTTTTTTAATAGTTTGCAATTAGAATTATAAATTCTCCAAGAATTTTTTCTTTTTCAATTTTTTCTTTAATTTCTTTTGCATTACTAATTAGTATATTTTCGTTAATTTTTGTTAATTCTTTACCAGTACAAATCAATTTTTCACAAAAAATTTCATCAATATTCTGCAAAAGTTTTAAAATCCTATATGGACTTTCATAAATTATATGGGTAGTTTCTGCTAATTTCATCTCCTCAAGTTGCTTTTTTCGTCTGCCTTCTTTTGGAGACAAAAAACCATGAAAATAAAACGAGTCTGTCCTAAAACCAGAGGCAACAAGTAGGGTCAAAAATCCAGAAGCACCTGGTATTGGTACAACTTTAAAGCCTTCTTTAATACATTCTTTAATAAGTAGATAACCTGGGTCTGATATGCAAGGTGTACCACCATCACTAATTAAAGCCAAAGACTTTCCTTCTGCCAAAAGTTTTATTATACCATTTGTCGAATTTTTTTCGTTATAACTGTGATAACTAATTAAATGTTTTTTTATTTCATAATGATTTAAGAGTTTTAAGGAATGCCTTGTATCCTCGCAGGCAATGACATCAACATTTTTTAAAACTTCCAAAGCCCGTAAAGTTATATCCATCAAATTACCAATCGGAGTAGAAACTATGTACAAAGTCGAAGGCGTGATTGTTTCCATATTAACTCTTTCTTTTTAATTTTTTTTCTTTTGTAGGAAGGCTCAAAACAAAATTAAATGAAATATTAAACCATTCATATAAAATATTCTCATTATCATATAAAGATTTTGGTATTACAACATATTCTTTCATAGTTTTACCCATTGGGCTAAATTTAGTAGTATCACTAAATTTAGAATAAAATTCTTTTTGATTCTCTTCATTTAATCTAATAAAAATATCATCCCCATAAACGCCAGAAAACATATTATTATTTACAAAATATACTGGACTTCCAAACATTTTTTTTCTTTGGGCATTAAAATTTATTAACTTTTCGTCTAAAAATTTAATAGTTTGTTCTGAAGGTTTTTTAAAATCCATAAAAATTCCTCTTGTTAAAAATATACTTAAAAATTCTAAGTTTGTCAAAAAATTATTTTTAATTTCTTCATAAATTATATATAATAAAATTTTTATATTAAAGAAAAAATCTATTTTTTAGCATTTTAATTTTTTTTTAAAACATTTTGTATATAATTAAAATTTATTCTTAATTAATTCTCATTTAGAGGTGTAACAAATACTCAGATTACTTTAAAACATAGTATTTGTCAGTGATCTATCTAAATCATCAATTAAAATATCAATAAATAAAAAAAAATATATTTTTTTATTCTTTAATTGAATTATTTCTAAAAAATGTTATTATTATTGGAATAGAATAATTAGGAAAAATTTATGGATCATCATTTACCTAAGGTCATTCTTTATATTGAAGATGAACCTACAAATAGATTAGTTTTAAAAAAATTCTTAGAACCAAAAGGTTACAAAGTTTTTGAAGCTGACGACGGACTTAACGGGATAGAATTAGCTTTAAAAGAAAAAATAGATTTAATTTTGCTCGATATTAATATGGCTGGAATGAATGGTTATGAAATTGCAACAAAGATTAAGTCGATTGAAAGATTAAAAGATATTCCACTTGTTGCATTTACAGCTAATGTAATGAAGAAAGCCAAAGAGAGAGCTTTAATTGCAGGATGTGATGGTTATATCACAAAACCTATTGAAGGTATAAGTTTTATAAAAAAGATTGAAGATTATCTATCTGGAAAAAAAGATTTTATTCCACCTGAGATGATACCTGAATTAATGAAAGAACACAATTTACAATTAGTAGAGCATCTCGAAAAAGAAATAAGAGAATTAAAAAGGCTAAACGATGATTTACAAGAACTTGATAAATTAAAATCAGATTTTATTTCTATTGCATCTCACGAATTAAGAACTCCTTTAGTTACAATAATTGGGTATGTTGGCTTATTACTCTCTAAAAGATTAGGAAATTTGGATATAGAACACGAAAAAATACTAAGAGTTGTAGAAAGAAACTCGAAAAGACTTGAAAGGATTGTAAAAGATATATTTACATTATCATTAATAGAAAATAAAATTCCATTCATGGAGATAAGAAACTGCAATCCCATTGCAATTATAAAAACAGTATTAGAAGATGTTGCTTTAATTTTGGCAAATAGAGAGTTAGAAGCAAAACTTTATGTAGAAGGGGATATTTCACAAATTGAATGCGATGAAGATAAAATTTCTCAAGCAATAAGTAATATAATTAATAATTCAGTAAAATTCACAGAAGATGGTGGAAAAATAGATGTATTTGTTAAATTCCCATCAGATAAAGTGGTCGAAAAATATGGACTCAACCCAGAATTATACATTGATATAATAATTGAAGATACAGGGATCGGTATCCCAAGGGATAAATTAAATAAAGTGTTTGATCCATTTGTTGAACTTGCAGATATAGAAAAACATCACACATCAGAAACTGAGTTTATGGGTGGAGGGACAGGTCTTGGGCTTTCAATATGTCGTGGAATAATCGAAAAACACAATGGTTATATATGGGCAGAAAATAAAGAACCAAAAGGAACAAGACTAGTAATAGTTTTACCACTAAAAGTAAAAGATAATTTTGCGTTTATTACTTAGATTTGTCATTTCTAATAGAAGGATATTAAATGCCAGAAAAGTGACATATAGAAACTATAAAATAAACTGTGTAAATCTTCTGTTAAATCATTTATAATCAATCGAAATTTGTATTGTACCAGTTGCTCTACTTCCTTTTTTGGGTTCAAACTTTGTCTTTTTAAATTGTCTAATTATTTCAAAATCCCATTCAGGGTTGCCTGTTGACTCAATTGCATTTGCAGAGATTATATTGCCATCTTCATCAACAACAAATTTTATTGTTAAATTTGGTTTTAACCCAGACTTAGATATAGATTCTGGTGGAATAATTTTTTCAAGATAAGCAACTCCTCTTGGGTTTCCGCCTTCCCAAGTTATATTTTTTGAGTTTTCACCTTTAGGATTACCATCTTTAGTTTTTATATCTTTCCCATCTTTAGAATTTCCGTTCAAATCTTTTAGTAAATTATCTAATTCATCACCTTCTCCATTATCATTATCAGTATCTTTCTTTTTGTCTTTATCTTTAAAAAATTCTTCCTCTTTTTGTCTTTTTTCTTCATCTTTTAATTTTTGGTATTCTTCAAATGAATTGTCTTGTTTTTCTTCTTTTTTTACATTATCTTCTATTTTTTCTTTTTTTTCGTCAACTTTTTCTTTTATAGGGTCTTCTGTTTTCTCTTTTATTATATCTTTATTCTCTTTTTGGTTTTTTTGTTCGTCTTTAGACTGTTTTTCAGTTGTTTTTTTTTGTTTTTCTTTTTCAATCTGTTTTTCTAATTTTTTTTGCTGTTTCTCTTCTTCTTTTAGTACTTTTTCCTTTTCTTTCTCACCCATTTTATCAAATTCTTCTTTGAGTTTATCAGTAAGTTTTACTGTAACAACTTCGATTTTTTCTTCTTGCTTTGGCTTAAGAAAACCAAAGATTGAAAGGATAAGTATAATAAGAATATATGTTAGTAATGTCATTAAGATAGAAATTATTGTTCTTTTCTTCTCTTGTTTTAATTCTATATTGTTCATAAAAACACTCACAAATTAAGCTTTTTGGTTAAAGCTAAATCAATACTATCATAACCTTCGATCCTTAAAATATCCATAATATCAATAAGTAATTGATATTCCATACTCTTATTTCCATAAATAACAACTGATTTCTTTTGATTTGTATTTATTTTTGATTCTTTTCTTATAATTTGAGCAAAATTTGAAATATCAGTCTTTAAATCGCCAACTAATATATTATTAGCATCAATTATTGTTATTTTTAACAGTGTTGTAGAAATTGTAGCAAGATAATTTGACTTAGGTAGTTCTAATTCCATCCCTGTTGTTGTCTTAAAGGTTGTTGCTACCATAAAAAATATTACGAGCTGAAAAACAATATCAATCATAGGAACCATATCAACAATGGCTTTTGTTTTGTATCTTCTTGTAAATTGGATTCCCATAATTACTCCTTAATTTGTACTTTTTTACCTTTTTTGAGAATTGACATGAGTTCATTAGCCTGTGTTTCGAGTTTGAGAATGATATTATTCACATTATTAGTTAAATGATTGTAAAATATTGTTGCAGGTATTGAAACTATTAAACCAAATGCAGTAGTTATTAATGCCTTTGAAATTCCTGTTGCAAGCATTTCCATACTTCCTAAAGCACTTTTTGCACCAATTATACCAAAAGCTTCCATATTTCCCTGTACAGTACCAAGTAAGCCCAAAAGTGTAGAAATATTAGCAATTGTTCCAAGTGTCGTTAAATATTTCTCAAGTTTTGGTATTTCAAGGCTTGCAGCGTCTTTAATTGCTTCTTGAATTTGATGTTCTGATTCTTCTTTATATTTTATACCAGCTACCATTAAATTTGTTACAGGCGAAGGAGCATTTTCACAAATTGCCAAAGCCTCATCATAATTGCCTTTTTTTATGGCAGATGAAAGCCTATCGATTACTTTTTCATCATTAATTTTTATTCTATTTAGATATAAAAATCTTTCTATTATTATAAAAGTAGCAACGAGCAAACAAATTAAAATCAAAGACATTATTATAGGTCCACCATCTACAAAAAGTTTAAATAAATTTGCAAAAGCATTCATCCTTAACCTCCAATGTTATAACACAGATTTTTTAGATTGTCATAGATTACACGGATTGGATTAATATATATAATCATACAATTTAATCTGCAACAATTTGATTAATCTCCAATATAAATGTACTTTTTTTTAGAATATATTTCAACTATTTATGGTAAATTTACAAATAAATTAAGTTTTGGTTATAGTGTTCCCATTGACTCATAATAAAATGTAACCATGAGTTTGTATTCGTTGCCTCA
>MIAN01000156.1 GCA_001829125.1 Spirochaetes bacterium GWB1_27_13
TAATGTTTCTAAATATTATGGAGCTAATCTTATTTTTGAAAAATTGAGTTGGCAAATAAATAATGGTGAAAAAATTGGACTTATCGGTGTAAATGGATCGGGTAAAACTACACTTTTAAAAATGATTTGCAATGAAATACATCCTGAAACTGGTAATATAATATTCCAAAAGAATATAAGATTTGGTTATTTGTCACAACACATTAAAATTAATTCAAATTTAACTATTTATCAAGAAATATTAGATTCTCTTATAGATATTAATGAATTAAAGGCTCAAATGGAAGAAATTGAGCATAAAATGACTTTGCATAATGAAAATATTGATGCTTTAACAGAAAAATACGGCGATTTGCAACATCAATTTGAAGAATCTGGCGGTTATAATATAGACTTTTTGATCGATAAAGTGTTGAATGGTCTTGGTTTTAGTAAAAATGATTGGGATAAAAAAATTGAAATCCTCTCTGGTGGGCAAAAAAGCAGGGTTATGCTTGCTCGTCTTTTATTACAAAAACCAGATTTAATTTTACTCGATGAACCAACTAACCACCTTGATATAAATGCTATTAGTTGGCTTGAAGAATTTTTAGCAGAATACCAAAAATCTGTTTTAATTGTATCTCATGATAGATATTTTCTTGACAAAACTGTATCAAAAATAGCTGAGATTGAAAATTTTAACCTTACAGAATATAAAGGAAATTATTCTAAATTTATTGAACAAAAAACACAAAAGATAGCCTTGCAAGAAAAACTTTACACCCTTCAAAAAGCAAAAATTGAAGAAAAACAAGACTTCATCCGCAGAAACATCGCTGGACAAAATACAAAACAAGCGACATCAAGAATAAAAGAACTAGAAAAAATGCACATAATTAAACCTCCTTCGCAACAAAAAAAAATTACACTTAAATTTGACGCTTCAAAACGCGGCGGAAATGATGTTTTAACAATAACAGACCTTTGCAAAAAGTATGACACAAAAGTACTATTTGAAAACCTAAATTTTAAAGTTGAACGAAATAATAGAATCGGTATTGTTGGAACTAACGGAACTGGTAAAACAACTCTATTAAAAATAATAATCGGTGAAGAAAATCAAACTGATGGTGAAATTAAAATCGGTGCTAACATAGAAATTGGTTATTATGACCAACATTTAAATAATTTAGATGAAGAAAAGATTGTTATTGACGAAGTTTGGCAAATTAAGCCAAATTTAACCGAATTTGAAATGCGTAAGTATCTTGCTAAGTTTTTATTCTATGATGAAGATGTTTTTTTAGAAATTAAAAATTTATCTGGTGGTGAAAAAAGTAGAGTAGCGCTTGCAAAAATAATTTTATCTGGTGCTAACTTTTTGATACTCGATGAACCAACCAATCACCTTGATATTTTTTCACGAATGGCTTTAGAAGATGCTTTACAAAATTATGAGGGGACTATCCTAACTGTAAGTCATGATAGATATTTTTTAGATAAAATTGCTAATAAAATTATTCTTTTTGAAGATGGAAAAAGTATTTTTTATGATGGAAATTATTCTTACTATGACCAAAAAAGAAAAGAAGACGCAAAAACTCAACAAGAGAATAAAACTACAAATAAGTATCAGCAATATCAACAATTTAAAGATGAAAAAAAACAAAATAAACCAAAGATTAAAACTCGCCCTCCTTTTGAAATAGAAAAAGAAATACAAAATGTTGAAGAAGAAATAAAAAAGATAGATAAAGAGCTTGCTAAACCAGAAATTTATTCAGATTACCAAAAAACTCAGATATTAAACGATAAATATGAAGAATTTAACGATAAATTGGCGATCTTATATGAAGAATGGGAAAAAAGTAACAATTAATCTCAATTTCATTATTCTATAACACAGATTTTTTAGATTGACACAGATTAAATTGTGTAATTATATACAATAACTGTATTTAATTTTTATAATGACAATTGTTCAAATTGTCATTATATACCTAACGAACTCCAAATGGTAAATAAATTTTATTAAAAAATAGTAATTTAAAACTCAAAATTTAACACGAAAGACACGAAGAAAGTTTAATAAAAAAGAATATTTTTATTAAAATTTTATTCCATTCTTCGTGAATTTCATGATTTATCTGATATTTATTTTATTAAATCGAAATTCGGATTAATAGTTGGTATAAAATAAAAAAAATAATTATTAGCATTTGACAATAATTATTTTTTTTGTTATATTATTAGCATAAGCCAAATATTAAGGATATTTATGCCAAGACCAACCAAATGTAGAAAACTTCATTATACTCCAGATTTTTATTATTTTAAACCAGCAGGAATTCCTGGTAGAAATTTAGAAGAAGTTATTTTAACTTTGGATGAATTTGAGGCTATTAGATTAGCAGACTTTGAAAACTTATACCAAGAAGATGCAGCAAAACAACTAAATGTTTCAAGGCAGACATTTGGAAATATTATTGATTCTGCACACAAAAAAATAGCAGATACAATTATAAATGGTAAAATATTAAAAATTGAAGGAGGAAATATTGATTCTTTAAAGGAAAGAAATTTTATTTGTTATCAATGTAAAAATGAATGGTCTGTCCCTTTTGGGGTTGAAAGACCATCAAATTGTCCAAATTGTAACAATGAAAATATTCATCGTTCTGAAAAAGATAAAGGATTTGGACAAAATAAATAAATTTAGGAGATTTGTATGAAAATTTGTATTCCAACAGAAAACAATAATGGTTTAAACTCAACAGTATATGGACATTTTGGAAGTGCCCCATATTTTATAATTTATGACACAAATTATAACAAAATTGAAGTAATAAACAATATGGATAAAAACCATCAGCATGGTCAATGTAATCCATTAGCATCTTTTGTAGAAAAACCAATTGATGTTATGGTAACAGGTGGAATTGGTGGTGGTGCTTTAAAAAAATTGAATGCAAATGGCATTAAAGCATATCGAAGTACAAAAGAAGCTACTGTATCAGAAGTCATTAAAAATTATGAATCTAACAAATTAGTTGAAATCACTTTAAATGATACTTGTTCACATAACCATGGTTGTCATTAATAAAAAGGTTTTAAATGAAAATAACTACATTAATTGATAATGTTGTATATGGCAATAAATTAGTTGCAGAACATGGTTTTTCTTTATATATCGAATCAAATGATAAAAAAATATTATTTGATACTGGTCAATCAAAAAATTTTATTGACAATGCAATTAATCTTGGTATCGATATTAGCAAAATAGATTTTTGTATCATAAGTCATGGGCATTATGATCATACAGGCGGTTTATACGATTTTTGTAAAATAAATAAAAAAGCAAAAATATTTATAAAAAAAGAAGCATTCTTAAAAAAATATAAATCAAATAAGAATTATATAGGAATACCTTTTAATGAGAATATTTTTGAAGATAGATTAATTTTTGTTTCTCAAAATACAAAAATAACAGATGATATTTATATAATGCCAGACATAAAAATTTATAATTATGAAGATACACATTTTAAAGAAATGTCCATAAAACAAAATAATGAATATTTTACAGACGAATTTATTGATGAACAATTTTTGGTTATAAATCAAAATAATTCGTTAGTAATAATTAGTGGTTGTTCACATAGAGGAATTACTAACATAATAAAAACTTCAATAGAATATTTTAATCTTCCTATTAATTTGGTATTGGGTGGTTTTCATTTTAAAGATGAAGATGATAAAACATTAAAAAATATAATTGAATCTTTTAATAATTTTAATATTAAACAAATAGGAGTTTCTCATTGTACAGGCATAGATAAACTTATTAATATATCCAAAAGTTTTTTGGGTAATATTTTTTATAATTATACTGGTAATTTAATAAATTTGTAATAAATAAGGAGATTTTAGATGGAAAATCAAGAAAATATTATGGATACACTTCTTTCTGAGAATATGCAGAAGATTAAGAAGAAAATAGTTGTAATGAGTGGAAAAGGTGGTGTAGGTAAAAGTACAGTAAGTGTTAATATAGCTTATGGTTTAGCATTGGAAGGAAATAAAGTTGGACTACTTGATGTTGATCTACATGGACCTTCAATTGCAAAAATGACTGGCATAGAAGGAAAAATGATATATGCAGCAGAAAATGAAAGACCAAAACCAATTGAAGCAGCTCATAATCTTTTTGTTTTGAGTGTAGCAAGTTTATTAGAAAACGCAGATGAACCTATTATTTGGCGTGGTCCTGCAAAAATTGGAGTAATTAAACAATTTTTATCAGAAATAGAATGGCCATCACTCGATTATCTTGTTGTTGATTGCCCTCCAGGAACAGGTGATGAACCTCTAAGTGTAATACAACTTCTAAATAATATAAGTGGCGTAGTTATCGTTACAACTCCACAAGATGTTGCTTTACTGGATGTAAGAAAATCAATAAATTTTGCAAAAAAATTAGAAGTTAATATTTTGGGGATCGTTGAAAATATGGCGGGCTTCGTATGTCCTCACTGTGATAAAAAAGTGGATATTTTTAAAAGTGGTGGTGCAGAAAAAGCAAGCAAAGATTTTAATATTGATGTTCTTGGGAGCATTCCAATTGATACAAACATTGTTCATTCTGGAGATGAAGGAAAACCATATATCTATCATTATGGTAAAACAGAAGGTGGAAAAATATTTATAAATATTGCAGAAAAAATTATTGAAAAATTGGGTAATTTATAGTTTTCATTGTTATAATTTTATTAATTCTTAGTTGTAATACTCTAAAGTAAAGCAATAATGCTAATCTTTGTAAATCAGTATTATAGCTTTACAAAACATAAAGTTTTTAGTATAACACAGATTATCACGGATTTTATTAGGATTACACAAATTACGCTTATTTATTTCCCAAGCGGTAAATTTTAAAAATATTCCTTCAAAAAATCACAAGGAGAATTAAAAATATGAATAAATACGATGAATTAGTTCAAAAAAGTCTTACTAATGGAACAATTGACGAAAATGATATAAAATGGATTATGACTTCAAAGGATGTAGAACTACTTCCATTACTACATGCAGCTTATAAAGTTAGGTACAAATACTTTGAAAATAAAGTTAGAATTCACATAATAAATAATGTTAAGAGTGGCAATTGTAGTGAAGACTGTTCCTATTGTGCTCAATCAAAAGAATCAAAAAATGAAATAGAAAAATATCCTATAAAAGCAAGAGAAGAAATTTTAGCAGACGCAAAAAAGGCTTTTGATGGTGGTTCATTCCGATATTGCATGGTTTTTTCTGGAAATAGACAAAACAAAAAAGATATGGATTATATATGTGATGTTGTTTCTGAAATAAAACAAAAATATCCAATGGAAGTTTGTGTTTCTGCTGGTTTTTTGAATGATGAACTTGCAACTCAATTACATAATGCAGGAGTAAATAGATACAATCACAATTTAAATACAAGTAGTAATTATTATGGTTCTATTTGTAGAAGTCATACTTACCAAATGAGAGTTGAAACTATAAACACAGCAAAGAAAAATGGTATGGATGTATGCTCTGGTATTATAATTGGAATGGGTGAAACAATTGATGATTTAATAAATATTACAAAAGAATTAAAAAATGTTGCTGCAAAATCAGTACCAGTCAATTTTTTTGTTCCTGTTGAAGGGCATAGACTTAAAGAATTTCATGATTTAACACCAGAATATTGTTTAAAGGTATTATGTGTTTTTCGTTTTACACTCCCTGATGCAGAACTTAGGTCTGCTGGTGGTAGAGAACATCATTTAAGAAGCCTACAAGCTCTTTCATTATATCCTGCTAACTCAATTTTTGCATTAGGATATTTAACAACTGGCGGCGATGGACTAGAACAAACAAAAAAAATGATTACAGATGCTGGCTTTGTGGTGGAAAAAGTTGAAGAATAAATTTCTCACAAAGGCACAAAGGACACAGAGGAAGAAATTACAAACTTTTTTCTCCGTGTTCTTCGCCTATGTGTGAGATTTTTCCTATTAAATTCTATAAACAACACTTTTTCTCAATTTTTCGGACTCGTCTTTGCCTTTAAAAATTTCTACAATTTTTAGACCAAGATCAATCGCAGTCCCAACACCTCTCGAAGTAATAATTTTACCATCAATAACAACGCTATCTTCAAGATAACTTGCGATAGAAGGAAGTTTTTCTTTCATACCAGGAAATGAAGTTACTTTTTTATTAGCTATAACTCCTGCTTTTTCTAAAACTACTGGTGCAGCGCAAATTGCAATTATATATTTGCCTAATTGTGAAAATTCTTTAACAATATCCAAAATTTTTTGACTTTTAGAAAGGTTTTCAACACCAAGTCCGCCACCGGGTAGAAAAATAGCATCAGCATCGGCTAAATTTGTTTTTGATAAGGTAGAATCAGCAATAACTTTAATATTATGACCACCATTAACTTCAATTTTTTCTGTAATAGAAATAAGATTTACATTAAAATTTGCCCTTCTTAGTAAATCAATTACAGCGATGGCTTCAGTCTCCTCAAAACCTTCTGCTAAAAATGTGTTAATTTTCATAAATGCCTCCTTAAATTTTACTAAAATGTTTAGGTTTGTCTAAAATTCTTATTTAAACATCAAATAACTATGCAATTCTAATCCGTGTAATTCGTGAGAATCAGATTACTCTGTGTTATAGATTTGTCAAAAATAATAAAATATAATTACTTTAATATCAAATAACTATGATTTTAATCTGCGATAATCAAATTAATCTGTGTTATAAAAACAGTAAAAAAACTACTAAAATCATATAATAAATTCAATTAATATAGTTTAAATTCAAAAACACTTTAAAACGACTTTAAAACCCTCTAAAACAATTATAATCAAATTTTTTCATAAAAAAAACAAAAAAATTAGAAAATACTTGACTTTTTATAAAATTGATATATACTTTATCATAGAATCTGTTAAACAGATTAAGACGGATGGATTAAATTATTCCCCTCCCCAAATTACAATCCATCCGTTTTTTTATTTTTAGTATATTATTATTTCCATTTGTCTTTTAAGCTCATTAACCAATCTTTGTCTTATTGCACCCTTTAGGTTTTGTTCGTATTCTTTTTGTAGATAAGATTCTGCTTTTAATATTGACTCTTCTTTTGATAATTTTATTGCTTGAACTCTTGCCTCTATTCTAAAAATATAAAGTCCATTTTGGGTTTCAAAAACTTTTGGTATCAATCCAATATTAGATGTTTTGAAAACTGAAATTATTTCTTCGGAAAAACTATTTAGAGTTCTTGGATCGTCAAGAGGCACTTTCCCTACTCTTCCTTTTGGTGTAGAATGTAATGATATTAAATCATCAGAATATTTATTAACCATTTCTACAAAGTTATCTTCATTTATTGTTTTTAAACATTCTTCTGCTTTGTTTTTCAATAACTTAATTTGCTCATCATTTTTTTTACTTCCAGATGAACCATAATAAGAAAAATAAATCATTGATAAAATTACACTTTCTTTTTCTTCAAATAATTCTGGTTTATTTTTCATTATTTGTTCCAACTCTTCAGTTGTGGGATAATATCTTTTAATTTTTTCTTTTTCATAACTCTCACTTATAAATTTTGAAATCCATAATTTCTTTTTTACATATTCTTTATATGTTCTCATAGAAACATTATTTGTTAATAAAGCAGATAAAAATTCCTCATCTGTAATATTTTTTAAATCTTTCCCTACTTTACTCGCATAGAATGCTTTATCATCTCTAATCTGATTACTAATATCGGTTTCTTTTGGTTCTTCTGTATAAAGTTTTGCACCAATAAAAAGAATTGCTTCTTCTATTAAATATTCTTTTGCTTTTTCATAGTCAATTTTGTATAATTTTGAATAATTTTCTACTTCTCTAACTAAAATTACTTCATTTGAAACTTTTGCAGCCTTTTTTGTTATAATAATATTTTCTGCACTTAAATTTAATAAACTAAAAATAAAAAATAAAACTGTAATAATTCTTTTCATATCATCCTCTTTAAAATATTTTTATTGGAACTATTTGAACTATATCACCAATTAAGAAAGGTGACAAATAAATTAGCTTAATTGTTGATTTCCATCATAAGTTAGAATTGTTTTATACATATCTGGTCTTCTATCTCTAAAAATTCCCCAACTTGCCCTCTTTATTTCTATTTCTGAAAGGTCAAATTCTGCAACTAAAACAGTTTCTTCTATTCTATTTGCTTCGACTATTTTTTCGCCAGTAATTCCACATATAAACGAAGAGCCATAAAAAGTAATTTCAGACTCATCAATATTTTCTTTACCAACTCTATTTGAAGCAACGAGTGGAATCAAATTTGAGGCACTATGACCTTGCATACATCGTTGCCAGTGGTCTTTTGAGTCTACTGTCAAATCTTGAGGTTCTGAACCAATTGCAGTAGGATAAAATAAAATTTCAGCACCCAATAAAGACATACAACGAGAAGCCTCTGGATACCATTGATCCCAACAAATCCCTACACCAATTTTAGCATATTTAGTATCCCATACTTTAAAACCTGTATCACCGGGATTAAAATAATACTTTTCTTCATAACCAGGTCCATCAGGAATATGGGTTTTTCTATAAATTCCAAGAATTTCACCAGTTGCATCAATAATAGCGATAGAATTATATCTTGCTTTATTCTTTTTCTCAAAAAAACTAATAGGCAAAACAATTTCTAACTCTTTTGCAATTTGTGTAAAATGTTTTACTGCTTTGTTTTCATTCAATTCTTTGGCATAAGTAAAAAATTCTGGTTTTTCTTTTTGACAAAAATATAAAGTTTCAAATAACTCTTGAATTAAAATTATTTTTGCACCTCTACTATGTGCTTCTCTAACAAGTTTTTCGGCTTTTTTTATATTTTCATCAATATTATCGCAACAACTCATTTGTGTAGCGGCTACTTTTATTTTTCTCATGTTTTTACCTTGTAACACGGATTAGACAAATTTTACAAATTGATAAAGATCATCATACTAGTTTTTAATCATAAAAAACAATATTTGAGAATGTAACTTTTACATAAACAATTGTCCAAATTGTCTATATACCTTAAACGCTTATCTCTATTAATTCATCTATATAAAATAAATTACAAATAATATCAATTTTATTATTTATTGATCTTTAGAAGCGTTTGAGTATATATTTCTATATAAATATAGTTGTTATGTCAATATAATTTTAAAAATAGTTTTATGCTATCTATTTTACAAAAATTTACAAAATTCAAAAAATTTTTGTTGCCATTTTAATTTTTTTTTATTATATTAGTATATCAGAATATACTAATATTAAGGAGTTTTTTATGAAAATCGACGAAAAAAAATGTCCACAAAATCATCGGTGTCCTTCTATAAGTGTTTGTCCGGTTGGAGCTATTACTCAAAAAGGTCACGGTTTACCACAAATAGACGAATCTTTATGTACAAAATG
Organism: Spirochaetes bacterium GWB1_27_13; assembly: GCA_001829125.1. GTDB lineage: Bacteria > Spirochaetota > GWE2-31-10 > GWE2-31-10 > MWDO01 > GWC1-27-15. The sequence goes on from MIAN01000156.1 coordinate 9,508, forward strand.
CGAAAGGTGTGTAAAATATTGTCCACGAAAAGCAATAACAAATTAATTATTTTTTTAGGTAAGGCTCCCAACCATCAAAATCATTCTGGAATAGTAAAATGCCTAAAAAACCTTTTACCATTTCAGAATTTGATTTTGATTTTATTTTTACAAACTCCTCTTTAGCATCTGGAATTGAAAGCTCTCTTGTTTTAGTTTTTTCTATGATACTTCTAATTTCTATTTCGTTTTTATTTACTTCTTTTATTAAATAAGTTTCGCAAATACCCCACATAGTATCACCTGCTTTTACAGTAATTTTACTGTTATCTGGTAGAATAAGAACTTTTTTTGGGTAAATCCAATCTGGATTTTGACCTTTTACATAATTTTTCTCAAAATCAAATAAAATTCGATGATAACCATTTTTTATTGCAATCAAATTTGTTAAATTTAGATTATCCAATGTTGTCATATAAAAACTATAATAGTAACTTTTTTGTAAAGGTTTATCTTTCTCAATATTATATTTTTCTTTTATATTTTCGATAAATTCTTTTTGATTTGTTATTTTTTTATCTTTTTGTTTTTTATCTGGATTTTTATCATCTATTTTCTTATCTTTTTTTATTTTTTTAGAATCTTTTTTTATTTTAAAATCCCAAAATTTAAACTGTGGCAATTTAATTTTTGGAATAAAATTTACGAGTCCAAAAGTTACTAAACTTAAAATTAAAATTATTAAAAAAATTAATAAAATTCTTTTTGGAATTTTTAAATTCATCCTTTTTGATTTCTTTATAATCTTTTCAAAGTCATTTATCTTTTCTTTTGGCTTTTTTATTTGTTTTTCAAAATCTTTTACTTCTTTTTTGAGTTTTTCTTTCTTAATATTTGTTTTTTCTTCTTTTATCTTCTTCTTTGATGTTTTATAATTATAATCCAAAATTTCAGAACCAGAAAAATCATCATAATAACCAGAATAATTATCTTCTATATCATTTATATCTTTTTTTTCTATATTTTCATCTTTTTTATTTAAAATATGTTTTTTTTCTTCAATTTTCCTTTTTTTCTCAATATTTCTTTCTATTTTTTCTATTTGTGAAATAAATTTTCTTAATTCATCTCTTTCTTTTTGATAAAATTCTTTAGCATCCATAACATCTTTAAATCTATTTTCTATGTGATTTATGATAGAAATGTTATTTTCTGTTAAACTTTTTAGTTTTACATCTTTAAAATTCTTATACCTTTTCTTCCATTGAGCTATTTCTATATCTTTTTGAAAAATCTCATAAGGATTAATCTTATCTGATATTACAAAAAAATTTCCGTAGCAAAAAAAATCTCTTGCAATAATTTTTTCTTCTTTTTGAGAAAACCCAAGCCTTTGTTCTATAATAATTTTATTGTTATTAATCAATTTTCCAGTAAAATCACAAAGATATTCTTTGTACTCATTAAAAAAATTCAACTCTACATCTGGATTTGCTTCAAAAAGAGTTCGCCTAATTGTTTCAAAATAAAGTTTACTAAAAAAATCATTTTTATTTTTTTTATCGAGAATAAAATCATCTTTATATAAATAATCTTCTTTAAAATTAATCTCTTTTCTATTAGAAACAACGAATTCTTTTAAATTATCCCAAAAATTACTAATATAATTGTTTTCATTTAGATTATCTGTGAAAATCAATGGATTATAACTAAAAAGCGTAATAAATTCTTTATCAAAATCATCTATAATAAAACCAAAATCTTTTTTTTTCTCATTAAGTAAATAAAAACCTTGAATTTTACTACCTTTATCCAAAAATCCTGATTCTCCTTCAAGATTAATCTTAATCATATTATAAATAATATTTATTCTTTTATTCTGAAAAAATAGCCTTATATCACCAATTTTAATATCAATACTATCTTTTTCTGGAAATACAGACATAAAAACGTCTTTTGGCAAAAGATTTAACCAATTTGGGTTAATTTCTTTTAAAACAATGTGAATTCGTGAATTACTGCTCCATTTTTTTAAAAAAGACTTTATCCATAAAGAATCTGGCTCAATTTTCTCTGTTAGATACAAAAAGTCTATTTTTTCTGGATTTATTCCAACTTTAATCGCATCCAAAACCCAGTTTTTTGAGTCAGAAAGACAAGCAAATTTATTATCTGAAAAAATAAAAAGTGATTTATCCGAATGAATAATGCCTGTTTTATTGTAGAAATTTTGATAATTTTTCAAGAAAAAGTCAGAAAGTAACTCAATTTCTCTTTTTTCGTCTATAAATCGATTTAAATAGTCTTTTAAGTCAAAAAACAATTGGTTTTTATTAAATATTCTAATATTTCCATCACCATAAAAAGAAGCAAAAGAGTGTCTTGAAATTGTACTATTCTTTATATCTTGTAAAAATTCTTCTTCTGTAAGTTTTTTATCTTTTGTTAAACCTTCTTCTTCTGCATAAATTATTTCAATTTTACTTATATCAATTTCGTTATGTTCTAGAAATTTAGTAAATCTTTCAACAACATTCTTTAAACCAATAATTTTTTTATCGATATCTGGTCTAAATATTTCTATTTCTTTAAAAGGATTTCCCGGATACAAAGGAGTAACAAGGCTCATAAAAGTTAAGCCTTCCCCAAAATCTTTTAGAAATGGAGAATTACCAACTCTTAAAAACCTTTCATTTTTAGTAGAAAAATCTTCAGCATAAATTATAAAACATTCTTGATCTATTTGAAAAACTCTCTTTTCCAAAAGATATTCCTTACAACACGGATTTAATCAGATTTTCACTGATTTACACAGATTAAACTGGAAACTATATCTAAATTATATTTAATTTTTAGAATATTTGATAAACTAAAAATTTTAGAGTAAAAAATTTTGATTATATATTTCTTTTCTAAGCCATTCAATGAAACTATCAAATCCTTCACCTGTTTTAGAACAAACTTCAAAAATTTTTGCTTCATCATTTAAGGCTCTAACACCATTATAAAAAAAATCGCTATCAAAATCAATATAAGGTTTTAAATCCATTTTATTTAATATTATAGCATCAGCTTTTTGAAAAGCAAGAGGATATTTGTAAGGTTTATCACTCCCCTCTGGGATAGAACAAATTAATATTTTAATATGCTCTCCTATGATAACATCAGCAGGACAAACGAGATTTCCAATGTTTTCAATAAATAAAACTCCTTTTTGGCAAATATCTATCTTTTTTAGTATAGTATCAACCATTATAGGGTTTAAATGGCAATTTCCGCCAGTATTTATTTGAAAAGCAGTTACACCAAGTGCTGTTAAAGTTTTTGTATCAATATCAGACTCAATATCACCTTCGATTACATAACTTTTAATATCATTAAGTCGTTTTATAGTCTGAATTAGAGTAGAAGTTTTACCAGCCCCAGCCCCTCCGAGTATATTTATTGTAAAAATATCTTTTTCTGTCAAAAATTCATTTATTTTTTTTGCAAGATTATCTTGTTCTGAATAAATATTTTCATATAAAGAAATTTTCTTTTGCATTTAAAACCTCTAATAATAATTTTTATAGAATTAGTTTACCAATTTGGATATTTCATATCCTGAAAAACCCTATTTTTCTTTAATTTTTGTCATTTTTTAATTAATCTTCAATTTCCATGCTTTCTATGTAAAATTCCATCCCAATTTTTGTCATTTTACCAATTTTACCACAAACTGGACAGTCAAAAGAAAATCTATTTCTTTCAAAATAATTATTACACACATCACAAAAAAGTTTTGGTTTTATATAAGTAATAGAAATAGTAGAATTCTCTAAACAAGAATCTTTTGGCAATGAATTAAAATAATAAATTAAAGACTCTTCCATATAACCAGTTGCTTCACCAACAATAAGATTGATTTTGCTAACCTTTGTTGCATGGTTGTCTTTTGCTTTTTGTGTAACAATTTTTATCAATTGTTCAATTACAGAACATTCATGCACCTTTAAAAACCTCTGTTAAGTTATTTTTATCATTTTGAGTAACACTTTGAGAATAATTACTATTTGTATCAAGACATTTTTTTGGACAAACATCAACACAATTTCTGCAAATTATACATTTAATTCGCTGTATTTCCCATATTTTTTCTGGTTTTGAAACATTTAAAGCCAAAGTAGGACATTTTCTGACGCATAGACCGCAAAATATACATTTATCGATTTCTATAACTATCGCACCTCTAGTATTCTTAAAATACTCTCTTTTTTTCTTAGGATACATATTTGTTGCTGGTTTTTTTAGTAAATTTTGCACACTAATTTTTGCCATTGTAAAAAAAGACATAGTTTTACCTTTCTGTACAACTTATACAAGGATCAATTGTTAATATTATTGATGGAACATCGGCAAAATCCGCACCTTTTAAAATAGAGACCATAGGTGGAATGTTTGCAAAAGTTGGAGTACGAGCTCTAAATCTATCCAAAAATTTTGTTCCATTCGCCTTAACATAATAAACAACCTCACCTCTTGGTTGTTCAAATCTAACAAAAGCCTCGCCAGAGGGTGTCCCTGTAACTTTAACATCAATCGCTCCATCTGGTACTTTTGAAATTGCTTGTTTTATTATATCAATAGATTGAAAAATTTCTTTAATCCTAACAACACATCGTCCATAACAATCCCCTGACTCATCCGTTATTGGAGCAAAATCAAGTTCTCCATAGGCTGCGTATCCTTGCTTTCTCATATCAATTGCTATACCAGAAGCCCTTGCCATAGGTCCAACAGCACCAAGTGAGTAAGCTAATTCTTTTGATAACACACCAACGCCAACCAATCTATGTTTTACAGAATAATCATTTATAAAAACATCGGTGGTTTCTCTTAAATCTTCCATAATATTATTTAAAATTTTAAACATTTTACTTAGCATTTCTCTATCAACATCTTTTCTTACACCACCAATTTTACACGAACCAAAAATTACTCTGCCACCAGTTGTTTCTTCCATAATGTCCAAAATTAATTCTCTAATCCGCCAAGTTTGCATAAATAAATTTTCAAAACCAAAAGCATCTGCTGCAAGCCCAAGCCATAACAAGTGACTGTGAATTCTTGAGAATTCTCCCCATATCGTACGCAAAAATAAAGCTTTTCGTGGGACTTCTATATTCATAATTTTTTCTATGGCTTCACAATAACCTTGACCATGAATAAAACTACATATTCCACAAATTCTTTCTGCAACATAAACATATTCAGTAAATTCTTTTTTCGTCGTAAGTAACTCTAACCCTCTATGAATATATCCAATCGATGGGATTGCATCAACTACTTTTTCATCTTCCAAAACTAAATCAAGGTGTATAGGTTCTGGCAATACTGGATGTTGCGGACCAAATGGAACAACTATTTTTTCTCCCATATTCTACTCCAAACTCAACTGTTAGCAGGATTAAAAGGATGTGGAATTGATTTTTTATACAAATTACCCTTAAAATCAATTGCGATATTGCGAATATTCAATCCAAATAACTCTACAATTTCATTCTCATACAAAAAAGCTCCCAAATAAATATGGGTGATACTATGTATATCAGAATTTTTATTTACTATTGCTCTAAGATTAATAAGTTTATAATTTTTATCAAAAGAATAATTTAACTCAACCTCGCCAGTTTTTAAAGTGGTAGCACAAATTTGCACTAATCTAAATCCATCGTTACACAAATTATCAACTTTATTTAACAATTCGATTATATTTATTTCTAAAATTTCTTGTGTATCAAACATATTAATGATGATCCTTTTTTTTGATATTTTTGTATTTTTCTTCCAAAACGCCCAAAGCCTTAACTACTCCATCAATAATAGACTCAGGTCTTGCTGCACATCCTGGTACATAGACATCGACAGGGATTACCTTATCAACTCCACCTTTGACATTATAGCATTCTGCAAAGATTCCACCAGAAGTAGCACAAATCCCTACTGCAACAACAACTTTAGGATTTGGCATTTGATTATAGATATTTTTTACAATTGGCTCGTTTTGGTGATTTATAGAACCAGTAATTAGAAATATATCGGCATGTTTTGGATTACCAGTATTTATAATACCAAATCGTTCAATATCATAAACTGGTGTAAGACAAGCCAACACCTCAATATCACAACCATTGCAACTTGACCCATCGTAATGGATAAGCCAGGGAGACTTTTTTAAAAATGACACTGCCCTACCCTCATTTAATATTTAATAAATAAAGTAAAATTATATTGCCACCACCAGCAATTAAAGCAACCGCCCACGATGATTTTAAAACCCATTCCCATTTTACCCTTGCATAAGTATTATCAATAAGAATTTCAAAGAAATAGACAAACAAAGTAATAATTATAGCCAAAATCCAGTTAAAACTACTAAAAAAGATAAAAATTAAACCAAATAAGAAAACATTTTCATACCAATGAGAAATTTCAATCACAGCAAGACTTTTAGCAGACAAATCAGTTGTTATACCTTTTGTAATTTCTTGATGTGCATGATGTGAATATGACAAATCAAAAGGGGATTTTCTAAACTTTATAGTTAAAACATACAAGAAACCCAAAAAAACACCTGGTAAATATAAAATCAAATGTTTTCCAGATAGAATTATCTCATAAAATTTAAAACTACCTACAACTTTATAAAAACCAACAAGCATAATTAAAATCATAGGCTCATAAGCCATAATTAAAAGTAGTTCTCTTTCTGCACCAATTATACTAAAAGGCGAACTTGTACAATAAGCTGCCAAAATAAAAAAGATACTCGCAACAGAAAGCATAAAAATAATTAAAAGAATATCTCTGCCTTCAAAAAATAATGCCCCTGTACAAATCATAAAAATTAGATGACAAAAGACAAAAGGTCCTTGAAAACGATTAATCCACATTGTTTTTTTACTAAATAGTTTAAAAACATCATAAAAAGGTTGTAAAAGTGGCGGACCTACTCTGTTTTGCATTCTTGCGGTTATTATTCTATCAATACCAGCAAGAAGTCCACCAATAATAGGAGCGAATATTATATAAACCAACGCGACTATTAAAGAAATTTTATTTTTTTCAATCGCTAAAATTATATCATTTAAATTCATACTATTTTATTCCTACAAGCATAATTATTATAGCAACTAAAGAAAGCCATATCCCCAAATCATTTATTTTTTTCTCATTAAAATATTTTTCCAAATAATAATTTTTATTATTCAATTCTTTTTTGACACCCATAGAGCCTTCAAATTTTAAAAAAGTGTCAACATTTCGTCCACCCATATAAACTTCTTTTTGGTGGAATTGTTTTCTTTTTTGTAAAGTCATCAAAATCAATGGCAGCAAAATAATTAGCATAACCATTATTATCATTATAATGACATTACTCCTACCAAGCCCATGTGAAGAATTATAAATAGAGTGTATATAAGGCTCTATTGCAAACATAGAAATTAGAGGGAAAGCAACACAGGTTAAAACCGTTAAAACTCCATGTACAAAAAGAGAAATCCATTGATCAAAATCCATTTCTTTACCAACTGGCATTTTTGATTGTTCGACATTATTAATTGAAATAATTTTACCAAGCCACTTTGTCCAGAAGAATATTGTAACAGCACCGCCATAAGAGATAATTAAAATCAAAATTGGACTAATAATAGAATGTACATTGACAAATGCCTCTAAAGCAGCCCATTTACTAATCAACATTCCAAAAGGAGCAATAAACATTCCTGAAATACCAATAACAATAAAAATTGTAGTTTGAGGAAGTCTTGTCATAAGATTATCCATATCTTCTATATCTTTACTACCAATTTTATGTTCAACAACGCCAACACTAATAAATAAAAGCGATTTTGCTATTGCGTGGAATATTATTAAAAAAATTGCAGCCCAAACAGTTTCATAAGAGCCAATACCAGCACAAGCAACAATTAAACCAAGATTTGATATTGTGGAATAAGCCAAGACTTTTTTTGCATTTTTTTGAGAAATAGCTATAAATGCAGCAAATAAAAATGTTAACCCACCAATTATAGCGATCATATAGCCAGTCACTGTATTTTGTAATAATGGAGAAAATTTTATAAGTAAAAAAACACCCGCCTTAACCATTGTACTGGAATGCAAAAGAGCAGATGTTGGAGTAGGTGCAACCATAGCCCCCAAAAGCCATGAAGAAAAAGGAAATTGAGCAGATTTTACAATACCCGCAAAACAAATTAAAGCAATCGGTAATAAAGCGATTGTTCCTTTAAGTGCAATAATTTTATTTAACTCAATGGTATGATAATTTGCAAAAAGATAAATAAAACCAATAGAAAACACTAAACCGCCAAGCATATTTAGATTTAATGCATGAAAAGCATTCTTAGTAGCCTCTTCTGTCTTAGAATAACCAATTAAGATAAAAGAACAATAAGTTGTAATTTCCCAAAAAAAGTGCATCCAATGAATATCGTTTGAAAAAACAACTCCAAACATCGCAGAAAGAAAAGCAAACAAAATAAAGAAGAAAAAATTACTTCTATCTTTTACTTCTTTGTGGTGATTGTGATAATCTTTCATATAACCAATTGCATAGACACAAACTAGAGTTCCAATAATACCAATTATTAAAGCCATTATGATAGAAAATTGGTCAAAATAAAGATAAGAGTCAACTTTTACTTCGTGAGCATAATTTATTTCGTAGTAAGTCATTATAATAAGATGTAAAATTATAAATAATGAAGGTAAAAATTTTTTATGCTTTATACAGATAGCAAGAATAATTATACCAATAATAAATTCAGAGCCAAATAAGATTTTATCTAAAATTTTACCGATTTCCAAATGAAAGTACATTGGAGATTTGTTCAAATAAAAGAAGGCAAAAATAATTACTGTCCCAATAATTATTCCACTGCCAACTCTAACTAAGACATTTCGTAGTTTTTCAGATGGAATAAGAAGGAATAAAGATAATATAAAGGGAAAAATAATCAAAAATATAATAAATTCCATAAATAATATATTTCTCACTGTTTTTTAATAGATTAAGACTTTCCAAATATAAATAAAAATTTTTTGTTTGTCAAATTCTATGTAGAATTTTTTAAAAAATGTATTTTCTGAAAGAGTCCAAAAATATTTTTTTTCTTTATAACACAGACTTTTTGGATTGTAAGGGATTAACACAGATTAAATCTTGTAAATATAGACAACAACTATATTTAATTTTTATGATTTTGAAGAATCAAAAATTTTTTGGTATATAACACAGATTTTTTAGATTGTCACAGATTACACGGATTAGATTCATTTAATTAATTGATATTAAAAGAATTAATTTTTATAATGATAATTGTTTAAATTATCATTATATACCAAAATTGAAATAATTTGATTAATTTATAGTCTACATAGATAATTTTTAAATAGATAAATAAAGTTAAGTTTAATAATTCAAATTTAAAAAATTAAGAATATGGAAAAATGGTAAAAAATAGATTATAGGTCTGTCTCTAGGGACGGAGCAAGGGACAGACTCAAAAAAATTAAAAAAAGTCAAAACAAAAAAATAACTAAACTTTCTATATTTTAGTTATCTTAAAATTTATCTATGATAAAATGATTTTATAAATTTTTGTATTAAATTGTAATTTAAGTTTTAATTAAGAAAAATAATATATTTATTGTATTGAAGAGATAAAATGACTTTAGAACAAGTTTTTTAAGACTTTATTATTAAAATCAAAAGATTTTGGTTAAAATTGTACAGTAATTTTAACCAAAACCTGTTAGATTTTAAAAACCTAACAGATATTTTGCTCTATTCCATTTGAATTCTAATTATTATTTCCAATCTTTTATTGCCTCGTTAAAATTATCAGTAAAGCCAGAATGTGCTGTAAATAGATATTTTATATTTTCAAAGCCTGCAATTTTTTTGATAGAGTTTTTGTGAGTTTCCATATCAATTGTGTAAAATTTGGGAAAATTTGTAACCTTATTATCTTTTAATAATAAAGCATCCCCTGTGAACAAAATATTATCGTTTAAAACATAAGCCATAGAGCCTGGCGTATGACCTGGCATAGAAATACCTGTAATTTTTAAATTACCAATGGTTATAGTTTCATTATCATTCAAAAGAGTATAATTTTTGATGGATTTATTAAAGAAAAATAACATCCTTGCTTTTTTACCTGTAATCATCTGTTCTTCGTCTTTTGAGAGATAAATTTTTGCATTAGGAAATAATTCTAAACAACCAGCATGATCATAATCAGAATGGGTAAAAAAGATATAATTGACATCCAAAGGATTTATATTAATTTTTACTAATTCTTTTTTTATCTCATCAATATTATCCCCAGTATCAAAACATACAAGGTTTTTATCATCTTTTACTATATAAAAATTTACTATTTTTCCTTTAACAGTAAAAATATTTTCAATCACTTGTGATGTTTCATTCACAAAAAAATCTTTGTTTGGATTAGAGCATGAAGAGATTAAAATCAATAAAAATAAAAAGAATATTATTTTTCTGAAAAACATAATACTAACTCCTAAAATTATTTTATACATTAGAATAACATATAAGTAAAAAAAATTAAAGTATTTTTAGATTCTAAAAAAATTAATTAATAAATTTTTTGATGACAATTTATTAATATTCTTGTATAAATTAAAAAAAATTAATTACACAATTTTAATCTGTATTATAAAATAGGAATAAATTATGAAAATAGAACATATTGGAATAGAAATTGATGATTTTTATGTAATGGAACTTTTTTATAAAAAAATTTTTGGTTTTAAGACAATTTATAGATATGTAAGTAAAAATACTCCAGGATTACAAACAATAATGTTAGAAAAAGGTAATTTTAATTTAGAATTACTCCATAGAAAAAGAGACGAAAATTTTACAAAATCAAAAGATATAAATCATTATCATATAAATTTTAAAGTAGAAAATGTTTTGGAAGAATATAATAGACTTTTACAACTTGGGATTACAAAAATTGTTCCTCCTAAAAAAACAGGTGATGGCTTTTTAGAATTTTATCTAAAAGACCCAGAGAATAATATGATTGAAATTTCAAATAAAGTCTTAGATTTTAAAGGTGGAGCAATTAAAGCGGTTATTTTTGACTTAGATGGTACTTTAATTGACAGTGAAGATAATTATTATGAAGCAGATAAGATTTTACTTTCTCGTTATGGTATTGATTTTACTCAAGAGGATAAAAAACAATATATTGGTACTGGCAATCTAGAGATGATGAAAAGAATAAAACTTCGTTATAACATAAATGAAACTGCTGAAACTTTATTAGAGAAAAAAAACAGTCTTTATTTAAATCTTGCAAAAAATAATACAAAAGTTTTCTCTGAGATGAAGGAATTTTTAAATTTATTAAAAGATAATAATTATCCACTTGCTGTAGCATCTGGTTCATCACCTATAATACTCGAAGAATTATTAACATCTCTTGATCTAAAAAAATATTTTGATATTATTGTATCCGCAGAAGAAGTTAAAAAAGGAAAACCAGCACCAGATATATTTTTAGAAACAGCAAATAGACTTAATATAGAGCCTCATAATTGTTGTGTAATAGAAGATTCTCAATATGGTGTAGAAGCAGCAAAAAAAGCATTTATGTATTGCATTGCCATACCCTATCTAACAGAAAAACCACTTGCAGACAGTTTTACTCTCGCTGATTTAATATTTGAAGATGGAATGAAACAATTTTTGGCAAAAAAAGCATTCGATTGGGTAAAAGAATTTTAAGAGTTTGGAGTTAGTTTTAATAGTAAAATATTCTCTCTTAAAGAAAACATACAAGTTTATCATATTTTTTTCCGATTTTATATAACACAGATTAATCAGATTGTTGTAGATTAACACAGATTAAATCCCGTAATTATATAGAATAGATATATTTAACTTTTTAAATTTGTGACAAATCAAAAACTTTTTGATATAATATATCTATGAGGTAAAATATTTGAATAAATTAATGCATTTTATTGGTAAAAATATTGTTGCTTTAACAAATAAAAATCTTGAAATATTAAAAATTATTCCATATAGTTTTTACTCTATAATTAGAGATATAAGGATAAAAAGAAAAAGTTTTAGTAGAACTTTGTCAAGAGAAATTTTTTATTCTGGGGTATCCTCTGTTCCTATGGTTATGTCTTTGGGATTGTTCATAGGTTTTATTACTGTATTTTTATTTCCATTTGATAAAATTAATTTTGGTATAACTAACATTTATGGCTCTCTGTATTCTATAATTATCTTACAATATTTTGCACCAGTTATGACATCTTTGATAGTAATTATTCGTTCAACAATTTATATTACTGTACAGATTACCCAGATGAAAATAGGTGGAGAAATTGATACCATAAAAGTTTTAGGTATTGATCCAATTCAATATCTTGGCTCTGTTAGGGTTCTTGCAGGTGTTATTGTTGTACCTATTCTAACAATTTATTTTTTGTTTGGTTCATTTTTTTCTGGAATGTTATCTGCTAACATTTTATATAATGTTCCATTTTTAGAATACATTCTTCAAATAAAAGATACAATTGATAGTAAAGGTGTAGTAACCTGCTTTTTAAAAACTATAATAAGTGGTATAATTATATTTAAGGTTGCTATTTATTATGGACTTTCGGCAGAAAAAGATAGAACTATGATTATTTCAAAAACAATTAGAGCTATAACTGTTTCTATTGTTCTAATATTAGCTTTTAATTTTATTGCAACATTTATTGTTTATTTATAACACGAATTACTACGGATTAAAACAAATAATCACAGACTACGCTTATTATGTTAAATAAGTGACAATATATAGAAAAAAAAATAAAAGAATTAACATTCTTAATAAAAACCAGCATAATCTGTGTTAATCTAAAAAATCCGTGTTAATCCGTGTTATAGTGAGAATAACAGATTAAAAATATAGAAGAATAAATATTCTTAATAAAAACCAGCGTAATCTGTGTTAATCTAAAAAATCCGTGTTAATCCGTGTTATGGGAGGAATTTAGTGTCAGATAAGATTGTTGTTAGTTTTAATGATATTTGCTTAAATAATAAAAATGGAAAACAAATTTTTAGTAATTTAAATTTTAATATATTTGAAGGTGAAAAAATTTTTATTCTTGGGCATGATGATAAGGAAAGGTCATTAATTTTTGAATGTATCCTTGGGGTAATTAAGTCATCTATAGGAAAAGCATTAATTTTAAATAAAGATGTAAATACTCTAAATAAAAAGAAATTATTTGAATTAAGAAAAAAAATAGGTTATATTTATCCTCAAAATGGATTATTAAAAAATATAAGTATTGAAGAAAATATATGTTTACCATTGATATTTAACAGTGAGTTAACAGAAGAAAATATTAATAAAAGATTAATGTTAATTTATGATATGTTTAAATTAACAAAAGATATTGTAAAAAAAGAAGCGTGGGGATTGGCTAATACTTTAGAAAAAAAAATTTTGATGGCAAGAGCCATTATAAATAAACCTTCATTACTACTTATAGATGAGCCAACTACTTATATTGAAAAGAAAGATATTAATGAAATTAAATATTTAATTGATAAAATTATAAAAGAACAATTTTTATCCCAAAGTACTACAATCATTGTAACATCTGAAGATATGGAATGGGCTAAGGAAAGTGGAGATAAAATAATTCTTTTAAAAGATGGAAAAATAGATTTTTTTGGTAATTCTGCCGATTTTAATATTGAATTGTATGAAGATTATAATATATTTTATTGAATTATTCGGAGTCAGTTGTGTCTGAAAATATAGAAAAAAAGAAGTACTCTTTTGAAATAATGGTTGGTTATTTTTTCACTATGGCTATTCTTATGCTAATAATTTTTGTTGGCTTTATGCTTTTTAGTGCTAAGTGGTTTCTTTTTGAAACAACTTATACTATTTATTACACTTATGGTAATGATATAAAAAAAGGCACTTTAGTTACTCTTAATGGTCTTGAAATTGGACAAGTAAAAACTATTGATATTGATGATAAAAATAGGTTAAAAGTTGTAATTTCTGTTGCTGCTAAATATGTGAATAAAATAAGGGAGGATTCTGTTGCTAAAATAGTTAGACCTCTTTTAATTGGAAATAAACAAATTAATATAACACCAGGAAGTCCAGAGCTCCCTTTTTTACCTCCTCGTTCTATTATTGCAGGAGAAGAATCATCCGAACTTGTTGATTTAGTTAGTGGAACTTCCTTAGAGAAATTTATAAAAGACATTGGGCTTGATCTAAATAGTAATATTTCAGAAGATCCATCAAAAAAAGTCACAGTTAGAGATTTGTATAATTATGCTTTGACTTCTCTAATTACATTAAATGATTTACAAAAAAGTTTTAAGGTAATGTCTTCTAATATGGGAACTTTGTCTGGCTCAATGAATAAAATGAATGATAGCTTTGCTACAATGCAAACCTTTTCTAACTCGTTGGATAAAATGTCTGGTGGAATTAACAATCTTACTGGCTCTATGACTGACTTAAAACAAATAAGTAGTTCTATTATAGAATTAAAATCTACTATGGGTAGCCTCTCCCAAACTTTTGGCACGCTAAATTCTTCTTTGGACAAACTTGACAGAAATCTTACAACAAACTTAGGTGATATTAATATCTTAAAAGAAAAATTAGTTACATTTTTGGATAGCATGGAAATACTTTCTGAAGCGTTACAAAGCAGCAGCCTATTAAAAAGCGATGTAGAAAAAATTAAAAAAATGAGAGAAAAAGAAAAGAAGAAAAAAAAGTATTAATTCTTACCCTTAACCTTATATTGAGACATAATACCAATTACACCAATTACTAACGATGCTATTATTATCGAAAAATATAATAAATTACTATTTCTTACAAAAGAAGAATATTCTTGTAAAGTAAAAATTTTACCATTCAACAAAAAATAAAGGTAAATTATGCTATTTATAGTTAAAAAACCACCGCCAAATGAAGAGCTGACAATAACCATAAATTTTTGAAAAATTAATGATAAAACACCCAAAGAAATAGCAAGGATTGCAATAATTGCTATTTTTGTTATCTGATCAAGCTGTAATTGTAAAGCAAGACCTATAAGTATCCCAAAACTTGCTCCAATTAAAAACACCCCACCAAAATAGAATACAACAAGTAATACGGCTGTTACTATTCCTATAATAATACCAGCGACTATTGATAAACTTGGGATATTTGATACAGAATACACTATTTTATAAGTAATTACTGCTCCAAAACCAAATCCAAGAATTGCAAGTAAAACCTTAAATAATTTATAACCAAAAAAAGAGTTTATTATTCCAAAAATAAGTAAAAAAATAGCACCAAATAAATATAGATTATTAAATTCCATCAAAATTTCTCTCCATAAATAGCTATGCCTCTGTCCCAGTTACAAATAAAAATATACCTATCATAAATTAGAGTTCCAAAAGCCGCTCCTTGAGTCTTTATTGTTCTATTAATTACTGGGTTAGCAGGGTCTTTTATATCAATTATTTGCATGCCATTCGCACCATCACCAAGATATAAAAAATTATTATATATATAAACAGACTCAGATATATTACCAGACACACTTATTGAGTTTACATAAGCTCCTTTATTATCTTTTACATTAAGCACAACAAGCCCATTTCTACCATCAGCAACATAAGCAAAACCATTATTTATAAAAACAGAATTAGCAGTACCTGGAGTATCAATATTTTTTTGTAGCATAATTTTTAAAGGGTTTGATATATCAAAAACCTTAATACCAGCAAGTTCATCAACAATATATAAAGAATTATTTTTTATAAAAATACTTTTGGAAGGACCTCTTGTTTCTATTTCTTTCAAAAGAATAGATGCTTTAATATCGGAAATATCATAAATTTTAAAACCTTTATTACCATCTGCAACATAAAGATAATTGTCTTTAGTTATGGTAGAATAAGCCTCTCCATTAGTATTTATTGTTGTTATTTCAGTTAAGTTATTTTTATCAAAAACTACAATTCCATTAGAATGATCTGAAACATATAAATAATTTTTGTCTACAAAAACTCCATAAGCTTCACCTGGTGTATCTATACTTTTTATCAAATTTGGGTTTTGTGGGTTAGTAATATCGATAACTTGCAATCCTGCTTTACCATCAGCTATATAAAGTTTATTTGAATCAGAAACAAGAGAATATGATTCACCAGGAGTATCTACTTGTTTAATAAATTTTAAATTATCAATAACTTTTATTTTTATGTTTATTGTATAAATTTCTGTCTTCTTATCATTTGATTGAATATTTAAAGTAGAAAATTTGTCACCAGTTGTATCTATATCATTAAAATAAAAGACAACATTTGAAAATTTACCCGATTTAATAGTTTTATTATAAGAATCTTCTAATCTAAAATTTGATGCATTTCCATCAGAGAAATAAATATTATTTATTTCTAAATCTGCATCGCCTGTATTTTTTATTGCAATTTTACCTTTGAGAGTTGCATCAAAAAATATATTAAAAATCCCCATATTATATGATGATTTATTAGTATAATTTTCTACAACAATTTGAGGAATTGGTACTCTTACAGTGGTTGTTGGCGTTACAATCACTCTTTCTGTCTTTTTTTTATCTGTATTTATATCGTTTTCTTTAGTTTTTATATCTAAATTAGTATTTTCTTTTATTTCTGTTTTATCTATTTCTTTTTCTATATTTTTATTTAGATCGATAATTTTTGATTTATCAATAATCGTTGTAGTTGAAAAAGAATCTACTGTTAAATTAGTTTTTTGCACTGTTGATTTTGTACAACTGATAAGAACAAAAAACACAAAAATGATAACAAAATTTTTCATAATACACTCTCGTAAAGTTTACTAAAATAATATTTAAAAATTATAATTTATTCCAGTAAAAAAGTCAAGATTTATGAAAAATAATCTAATAAAACTCAATAAATATAAAAAATAGAATATATTTTTATTTTATAATGAAATATCCCAAGAAATAAATTAATGAGAAAACTTTTTATTCACTTCTTCATAATTTTCTAAATACCATTTATAAGTTAATCGTATTCCTTCTTCTAAAGATGTTTTTGCTTTCCACCCTAACCCATTAAGTTTAGAAACATCAAGTAATTTTCTTGGTGTTCCATCTGGCTTTGTTGTATCAAACTCAATTACACCTTCAAAACCAACAATTTTTTTAACAATTAAAGCAAGGTCTTTAATCGAAACATCTTCACCAGTTCCAACATTTATATGTGTATCTTCATTATAATTGTTTATCAAAAATATTAAAGCATCAGCAAGGTCTTCAACAAATAAAAATTCTCTTAAAGGACTACCTGTACCCCAAACTAATACTTTATCAAGTTTGTTTATTTTAGCATCGTGAAATTTTCTTATAAGAGCTGGCAATACATGAGAATTTTTTAAATCAAAATTATCATTATAGCCATAAAGGTTTGTTGGCATTGCACTTATAAAATTTGTTTTATATTGTTCATTATAGCTTTTACACATAATTAAGCCAGCAATTTTAGCAATAGCATAAGCGTCATTTGTTTGTTCTAGATAACCAGATAAAAGATATTCCTCTTTTATTGGTTGAGGACAAAGTTTTGGATAAATACAAGAACTTCCCAAAAATAATAACTTTTTTACACCATAAATATATGAGTTATGTATTATATTATTTTGCATTTGCAAATTTTGATAAATAAAATCAGCTTTTTGTGTACTATTCGCTAAAATTCCACCTACCTTTGCAGCTGCTTGAAATACATAATCTGGTTTTTCTTTTTCAAAAAAATTCTTAACAGCATTAGCATCAAGTAAATCTAATTCTTTATGTGTTTTTAAAACTAAATTATTATAGCCTTCGCCTTGAAGTTTTCTTACAATTGCAGAACCTACTAAACCTCTATGTCCTGCGACATATATTTTTGAATTCTTATCCATTTTTTTCTCCATAATACTTTAAATAAAATACACAAAATAATAAAAAAAGCAATAAATAAATATTAATAATAATAAAAACATATAAAAAATTTACATATTTTTTATACTATACCAAAAAGTTTTTGATTTGTCACAAATTATAAAAATTAAATAGAGTTACTTTCTATATTTACACGATTTAATCTGTGTCAATTCGTGACAATCTGACTAATTTGTGTTATAACAATTATCCAAATTGTCAATAATACATTAACTACTTATAAAATATATAAAACAAATTACAAATAATGTCAATTTTATTGTTTGTTGTCCTTTTAGAAGTTTTTAAGTATATTATTGACTAATTCCTTCAAATTTTTCTTTTTCCCATTTATCAATATATTTCATTGTTCTATTTAATCTTTTTGCAAATTTTTCAACGATCATCCTATTTGGAATATGTTTTTTGTCATGATATATTTTGTAAATATTTGATCTATCATCATTAAATAATAACCAACCAACCGCAATCCCTGCACTTCTACTTATCCCATAATCACAATGTATAACCATATTCTTACAATGCTTATGTTTTTCAAAAAAATTAAGTATTGTTTCAAGATGTTGATCTCCAAAAACCATTAAACCATTTTGCTCTTGAACAAAATCATAAAATCTTAATTCAAGTATATCCTTATACTGTTCTTCAGTTTCTAATTTGATAAATTCTTCTTGTGGACTTGTAATCCTAATCATAACATTATATTCATGAGGATTTAATTGAAATTTTGCTGCTTTAAACCTATTCAAAATATATGTTGCCATTTACCTACCTAAAATTAAACTATAAATTTTTATTTTTGAACAGCAGCCTCTATTCCAACTTGTAAACCAAAAAGATTTATAAAACCTAAAGAATCTTTATGGCTATAATTTTCTC
>MIAN01000157.1 GCA_001829125.1 Spirochaetes bacterium GWB1_27_13
CGTGTATTTTTAGTATTTTAAATTTAAATTACTAAATCCAAATTTGTTTATCTATTTAAAAGTTATCTATAAATAGTCAAAGAACGCAAGTAATTGAAACTTTTCCTTAACAAAAAAATTATAATACAGATTACACCCGTCAACAGAGTGCATGATACGTAATTATGGTTATCACAAATTACACAGATTAAAATCTTCTAATTACTCAGTATTTTTGTAATTAAATTTCTTAACTTTTGACAAATTAAAAATTTTTCAGTATAATACCATAACACAGATTAAATCTTAGTTTTTTTACAAACTAAATATTTTTTATTTTGAAAATATTATGGATAAATTAGATATTAATATTCTAATAAACAAAAAAATAGATGATATTATGAGAATATTGGTAAATAGATTTAAAAAAGTGAAAAATCTTACGAAATTAAAATAAATTTAAGAAAACAATGGATAAGGAGAAAAAATGTTACTTTCAAAATATGTATTTAAAACAATAAAAGAGACTCCAACTGACGCAGAGTTAAAAAGTCATAAACTTCTTGTAAGAGGTGGTTATATAAAACAGGTGAGTGCAGGGGTTTTTTCGTACTTACCGATTGCTTTTAAGAGTCTCAAAAAGATAGAAAATATTATCCGTGAAGAGATGAATAAAATTGATGGTTTTGAGGTAAATATGCCAGTTATAATGCCTGCCACTTTATGGATGGAAACTGGTAGATACGATGCCATAGGTGACGAATTACTTAGATTTACAGATAGAACTGGTCGCAAAATGTTACTTGGCATGACTCACGAAGAGGCTGTTACAGATATGGCTCGATATGTAGTCAATTCGTATAAACAACTTCCTTTTATGCTTTATCAAATCCAGACTAAGTTTAGGGACGAACCTCGGGTCAGAGGTGGTTTGATTAGAGTTAGAGAGTTTGTTATGAAAGATGCTTATTCATTTCATAGTTCACAAAAAGACTTGGAGCAGTATTATGACAGAGTGCATAAGGCTTATGAGAATATTTTTTATAGATGTGGATTGAATGCTATATCAGTTGCATCAGATGTTGGAATGATGGGTGGAAGTGGTGCTCATGAGTTTATGGCTGTGACAGAGGCTGGTGAAGACACACTAATTATTTGTGAAAAATGTGGCTACAAAGCAAATAGAGAGGTTGCAAAGGCAAAAAGAAACTATATAAAGGAAGAAATGCTTCCACAAGAAGAAGTTGCAACTCCAAATAAAATGAGTATCGATGAAGTTTCGACATTCTTAAATATAAAACCAGAACAAACTTTGAAAGCGGTTGTTTATAATATTGATGGCAAAATTGTAATGTGTGTAATACGTGGCGATTTGGAAATAAATGAAACTAAATTAAAAAATTATTTAAAAACAAAATTTTTAGTGTTTGCAACTGATGAAGAATTACAAAAATATGGTATTATTAAAGGTTTTGCAAGCCCTGTTGGTCTAAAAGATGTTAGAGTTTTGGTTGACGAATCAGTTGCTAACTCAACAAATCTTGTTGCAGGTTCAAATAAAATTGATTTTCATACAAAAAATACTAATTTTGGAAGAGATTTTACAAGTAATGAAGTTATCGAGATTTCTACGGTTAAAGAAGGCGAAAACTGCCCAAAATGCTCAAGTCCACTTAAAGTTACAAGAGGTATCGAAGTTGGGAATATTTTTAAACTTGGTGTAAAATATTCTTCTGCAATGAAAGCGAGATTTTTGGACGAATCAGGTAAAGAAAAAGATATAATTATGGGTTGCTATGGAATTGGCGTTGGTAGACTCTTGGCAAGTGTTGTAGAAGTAAATGCGATAGAAAAAAGAATCGTTTGGCCTATAAGTATAGCACCATTTGAGGTCGAATTAGTTGGAATCTATAACGAAAAAGATACTCAGTATAAAAATATCTGTAATGATGTTTACAAAAAGTTACTTGATAATAAAATAGATGTTTTATATGATGATAGGAATGCTTCTGCTGGGTTTAAGTTTAATGATGCAGACTTAGTTGGTAGCCCAATAAGAGTTGCAATTGGTGCAAAATCAATGGAAAAAGGCGGAGCAGAGGTAATTATTAAGGATAAAGAGCCAATTATTATAAAATTAGATGATTTAATACCACAAATCATTAAAATTAGAGAAGATTTATATAAAGAATTAGCAGTTTGAGAAATAGAAGGATATACAAATGACAGAAAAATTGACAGTAAAAAAAATAATTGAAGGATACAACAAAAAAGAATTTAGTGTATCAGAGATTTCTGGTAAATATTATAAAAAAATTGAAGAAGAAGACAAAAAATATAATTCATTTATAACTCTAAATAGTAGTTTTTTAAAGGAAAGTGAAGATTCTCAAGCAAAATATCAGGCTAATACTAATAATCTGCTTGAAGGCGTGCCAATTGGCGTAAAAGATAATATTTTGGTTAAAGACATTCTTTGTACCTGTGCTTCAAAAATATTGTCAAATTTTGTATCTCCTTATAATGCAACTGTTATTGATAGGTTAAAATCTGTTGGCGTAAACTTTATTGGCAAAACAAATATGGATGAGTTTGCAATGGGTTCTACAACCGAAAATTCATTCTACGGTGCTACAAAAAATCCAGTAAATGTTGATTATGTACCTGGTGGGTCATCTGGTGGCTCTGCTTCCTGTGTTGCGGCAGGTTTTGTACCAGCTGCACTCGGTAGTGATACTGGAGGCTCAGTAAGACAGCCAGCTTCTTTTTGTGGAATAGTTGGCTACAAACCAAGTTACGGGCTTTTGTCAAGATATGGGCTTGTTGCCTATGGCAGTAGTCTTGATCAAATAGGAACATTGACCAACACTTGTGAGGATGCTGCGATTTTGGTTAAATATATGAAGGGTGTTGATAGGAATGATTCTACAAGTTCTAATATAAATCCTCTCAATATCGATGATTTTAAACAAATTGACCTAAAAAACAAAAAAATTGGTATTATTAGAGAGACAATCGGCGAAAACACTGATAAACGGATTAGCCAGTTGATTTTAGAGACAACCAAAAAATTCCAAAAATACGGTGCAACTGTTGAAGAAGTGACAATCCCTGCTTTAGAATATTCTGTTAGTATTTACTATATAATTGCTCCTGCTGAGGCAAGTTCAAACCTCGCTCGATATGATGGTATTCGATACGGTTTACGAACGACAAAAAAAGATGTTGATGCAAAAACAATATTCACAGAGACAAGAAAAGATGGCTTTGGCGAAGAAGTAAAAAAAAGAATACTTATCGGTAACTTTGTGTTGTCAAGTGGCTATTACGATGCGTATTATAAAAAGGCACAAAAAGCAAGGATTTTATTATCAGAACAATTTAGGGAAAGTTTTGCAAAATACGACTTTTTGATAACTCCAACTTCTCCTGTGTTACCATTTAAAATTGGCGAAGGTGTAAATAATCCATTGGCTTTATATGTTGCAGATTTATGTACAATTCCTGCAAATCTTTCGGGGCTTCCTGCAGTTAGTATTCCAGTTGGAAAAGTAGATGGATTACCTGTTGGAATGCAAATAATGGCAAAAAGATTTGACGATGGTTTGTTACTCGGTGTCGGAGAATTTATACAAAAAAATATTACTGATGGAGATAAATAATGGATAAAAAACCATACCCAATAATTGGCTTAGAAGTTCATATTCAATTAAAAACTAAAACAAAAGCGTTTTGTAGATGTGAGAATAAATATGGTGGCATCCCAAATACCCGTGTTTGCTCAAGATGTCTTGGAATGCCCGGTGCTTTGCCTGTTGTAAATAAACAAGTTGTTGATGATGCTATTTTGGCAGGTCTTGCTTTTGGTTGCAATATAAGTAAAATTACAAAATTTGATAGAAAAAACTATATGTACCCAGACTTACCAAAAGGTTACCAGATAAGCCAATACGACAAACCTATTTGTGAAGAAGGTTTCATAGAAATAAAACTCGATGATGGGACTAAAAAGAAAATTGGAATTATTCGTATTCATATAGAAGAAGATGCTGGTAAATTGATTCACCTTGAGGATGGGACTGGCAATAGTTATGTTGATTTTAATAGATGTGGCACGCCATTACTCGAAATTGTATCAAAGCCAGATATTGCATCGTCTGACGAGGCTGTAAAATACCTTGATAATTTAAAAGAAATATTCCAATATCTCGAAATTTCTGACTGTAATATGGAAGAGGGTAGCCTAAGATGCGATGCCAATATTAGTATGATGATTCCTTTAGAAGATGGAACAGAAGTTAATACCCCAATTGTAGAAGTTAAGAATATGAATTCGTTTAAAAATGTTAAAAAAGCATTGGATTACGAAGAAAAAAGACAAATAGAAGAATATTATTCAACAAAGGCAGTTAATAACGGTAAAAATAAGGTTACAAGGGGCTGGGATGATAGTAAAGAAGTAACAGTATTTCAAAGAACAAAAGAAGGCGAATCAGATTATAGATACTTCCCAGAACCAGACTTACCACACCTTGAAATCACTAATGAGATGATTGGTCAACAAAAAGTAAAACTCCCAGAATTACCTGAGCCAAAAAGAGTTAGATTAATTAAACAATATGACATAACAGAATATGATGCAATTACATTAACATCTGATAAAGGATTAGTTAATTACTTTGAAGAACTTTGTAAACACACGAAATTTTACAAAAAAGCGTGTAATGTTGTATTAACTGATATTTGTGCAATTTTAAACTCAAAAGAAATATCAATTAAGGATTTTTCGATAAATCCAGCCAATATTGCAGAGCTTGTTGAACTTTTGGGAAGCGAAAAGATAAGTTCATGGATGGGTAAAGAAGTCTTTGAAAAAATGTTAAAAACAGGCAAAAAAGCAAGCGAAATAGTTGCAGAAAGTAATATTAGTTTTACCTCTGACGACGAACTAACAACAATCATAGATAAAGTCCTATCCGAAAACCAAAAATCAATCGACGACTACAAAAACGGCAAAGACAACGCCCTAAAATTTTTGATGGGTCAAGTAATGAAACTCAGTAAGGGAAAGGCTAACCCAGTGAAGGCGACGGAATTGATTATAGCACGGATTGGGGCGGATTAGACCTGATTGACACGGATTGGGGCAAAAAAGCGACATGGAGGGTGTCGCTTTTTGTATTTTTAACATAATGAGAAACAATTATCTATTTTAAACTATTAAGTCTCAATTTTCTTTGTATAAACTCTAATTTTTTTATCTTCTTCTTTAAAAGATGATATATAACCTTTTTCTTTTAATTTCAAAAGCAATTGGTTATTTATATCAGATTTTTCAATTATTAGATTTTTACCTTTTTCAGTTAGATGAGAATAAGGCTCTCCAAATTCATTAAAAAAATGAGTAATATTTTCATCTTTTAGATATTTAAGTTTGTTAGAAAAAAGTTTTATTTTATCATCAAGAGATTTTGAATCATTTAGTAGTTTTGTTAATAAATCAATATTTAACTCAATATTTGTAGTATCATCTAATAAAATTTTATATATCAATTCAAGTAACTTATCATCAATCAAATTTGTCTTAACATATTTTATAATAGTAAGTTTTTGTTCTTCTTTTAATACTTTTGACTCTAATAAAAGACTAATATCATTTGAATCTAAGTTAAATAGATATATTTCTTCAAAAAATAAATCAATATTTCTTTCAATTAACAAAATATGCTTATTTTTAGTTTTTTCCTTTAAAAATATTAGATTATCATTAGTTAAAACTAATAAATTATAATTTAGTATATCATCAATTCTATTTTGAGATAATTCCTTAATATTTAAGGAATTCCATCGATATGGAAAACTTTTTACAATATATTTAAAACTTTCTTTACTAATCAGTTCACATTCTATTAATGCTAAATTAAATTTTTTTATAATATTTTCTTCAAATCCAATATTTTTATCAAATTTATTCTTTGAAAGTTCTTTATAATTTGTATCATTATTTAGATAAAATATCAAATTTTCATCAATTTTTCCTATTTTTTGGAAATAATTAATTAAATTAAACCAATTAGTTTTAATTTTAAGACTTTTAATAATTTTTTGCCATAAAATCTCGTCTATTTTTGTAATATCAGTTATTTGAACTTTTTGTTTATCAATCATAGATTCTTTATTTTCTAATGGAATTTCTTCATTGTTAAGAAGACTAATCATAGTTTCTTCAGATTCTTCATTATTATCTGATAATTTTAAAAATACATTATTTATGTACTCTTTGATATTTGTATCTATGTATTTTATTAAATACTCACATTTAGATTGTTTTATAGTAGTATGATTTGATTTTTTTAAATTATTAAGAATATCTAAATTATTTTGATATTCTTCTTTTATAATTGCCTCAATCATTCTTTCATTGATTTTATAAAAATTATTTTGATATATAAATCTAAATAAATCATTTTGAGGTGAATAAACATAGTCAAAAACTATATTAAGTTCTGTTATTATCTCTTTTATTTTTGCATAATATTTAGTATCTAGGAATAAATCAATAAAATTTTCTGTTTTTGAAATATAATTTGCTAAAATATCATTATTATCAATATTTATTATATCTTTCATATCAGCAAATTTTATAATTGATACTAAATATTCATCTTTTTTATTTATAGTATAATCCGATTCCAAATCAACAAATTTCCAAATATTAGTCCATTTATTACAAAGATATTTTATAAAAAATTCTTCATTAATTGTTATTTTTCTATACAAATCTATAAAATCAGTTGATATTTTATTATTATCAGATAATTGATTGATTATTATTTCAAAATAATCTTTATAATCATTTATATTCTCAATAATATAATTAATTAAATCACAATTTAATATCTCTTTTTGTTTAAATTCGTCAGAATGTAATTTTTTTATAATTTTTTCAATATTATTATTAGTATTAACTAATTTGTAGTTGTAGTCCAAAGCCTCATGGTTTTTAACACTCATTACAAAATCCATATCCTCTTGTGTTATACTACCAGGATAAAAATAGGAAATATAATTGTGATACATTTCATCTATATAACCATTTCTAACTAAAAAAACTAGCAATTTTTCTTTTCTTGTATCTTCATCAAAAATAACATTTATATTTTCATTGTTAATAAAATTTTTTAAAGACCTGGATTTAACCTCATTTTTTTGATTATTTAAATCTTCTAATTGTTTTTTGAGTTCTTCTATCTCTCCTTCTTGTTTCTCTTTTATTATTTTTGCTCGCTCATCAAAAGATATATTGCTATCAACAGTATTTTCAATAGATTGAAAGGATATACTAGTTCTATAATAATTAGAAGAAGTATAATAATTAATCTCATATTGAGTTCTCAATTTATTAAACAAAGATTCATCTGTTATAAATTTAGAAATTAAATAATTATTATTATCTATCTGTATATTAGTTGCTTGTGGAATTCTTTCCATTAAAGCACCAATATAAATAGACCTTAATTCTTTTAGACTAGTTATATATTCTTTTTTAACTTTTTCTCTTTCTTTATTTATCTCTATTTGTATTTTTGATTTTTTTCTTTCAATTTCAGATATTAATTCCTCTTTGTTTTTAAAACTCTGATAAACCATTCCTTTATTAAAATGTAAGTCTTCAAAATCTGATGGGTAGATATTTTTATAAACTATCATACTAAACAGTTTGATAAGATTTAAATCTATTCTACTAAGTTTATCTTTGTATATTAAAAATTCATTGTATATATTTTTAAGTAGCCGCATTTCATCTATATATAAAGCAATATCGCTAATAAATTCTTCTGATAAATCGGTTTTTAAATTAGACTCTTTAACTTTTTGTAATAATATATCACAAGAATTTGATGAGTTAATTATTGGTATAACAGGTATCATAAAGTCAAAAAACTTTGTTCTATTTTTATCTGTAAACATATCATCTTTTATTGCATAAATAAAAACAATCCGCCTACCTATTTGTTCACAATTATTAATTAAAGAATTTAATTCTCTAAGTTTTGTAAAAATATCAGTATTATCAAATCTATCCAAATCCTCAAAAATAACCACATTATATTTTGTTACTTCAAAAAAATACAAAAATTCATCCAAATGCTTATTAAATATCGAAATATCGCTAGAATCTGTTCCTAATTCTATTTCTCCACTTTTAAAACTAATTTTACTTAAATTGATTTTTTTTAAATATTTAAAAATAGTACCTATAATTTTGATAGTTGTTAAAACAAATATTAATGTTATTATTCCAATAAATAAGTTATTATCTAAATTAGAATTGTTTAATTTTTTTAGAATTTGAATATTATTTTTAGCATAATCAATTAATTTAGGAGCAAATAATAAAATTAAGGTAAAAAACCATATAATTAGTAAAATAAAACTCACAATAAAGTCTTTTTTGTTTAAATTTTTTATCCTTTTAAATCTTGAATATGGAATTTTATTACTTTTTACCTTATAAAACATTTGTTGCAATATACTTTTCTCAATTATTTCATTATCAATATCAATTTTTGTTTCTTTATTATCAGTTTCTTCATTCTTAAAAGAAGCTAAAGATATATTCAAATAACGATATTTTTTGTTATTTTTTTCAAAAGTTTTTAAAATACTACTTTTTCCAGAGCCATAAGAGCCAGTAAGAGCGATATTTTTTATATTTTGATTCTCAAGTGCCCATTTTAAGACTTTTGAATACTTTTCATCTTCATCAATATCACATTTTGGAGTCAAATCCTCATAAGGGTCTTTATTTAAGTGATTTATTATTATATTTATCTTACTGTTAATATTCTTTAACTTTTTAATAACAAATTTTAATAAATTACTAACAATTTTTAAAAATTTATTTCTCATACATTTCCTTAGTTTAATAAATTCAATCTGTGTTAATCTACAACAATCCGATTAATCTGTATTATAAGTTCCCATTTTAAACCTACAATATAATAGTATTTTTCAAAAAGGCAAATAATTTTTGAGAATATTTTAGAGTAAAAGAAGTTACTCAAGACGCTATAATCAATTTAGACATAATTTAGCCAAAAATAGCTATTTTGTTCAAAATCTTGACTTTTAACACTTTTTTTATTAATATACTATTGGAGAATAACAATGACATTAGAAGAAACTTTACAAGATTTTATTACAGTAACAAAACAACAATCTATAGATGCTGATAAAAGATTTAAAGAGATTGAAAAACTCTTAAATGAAAAATTCCAAGAGACTGACAAACAATTTAAAGAAACTGATAAAAAATTCCAAGAGACTGACAAACAGTTTAAAGAAACTGATAAAAAATTTCTTGAAACAGATAAGAAATTCAAAGAAATAGAAAAACAATTCCAACAAACTGATAAGCAAATAAGAAAACTTGAAGGTTTTTTTACGTCTCAGTGGGGTAAATTAATTGAGGGTATGGTACAACCAGCAGCATTAAAACTTTTTCAAAAAAGAGGCATTGAGGTAAATGAGTCAATGCAAAGAGTTGTCATTAAGAAAAAGGATTTACAAAAAGAGTTTGATATACTTTTAGTGAATGGTGATGTTGTCATTGTTGTAGAAGTTAAATCAACACTTAAGATAGAAGATGTAAAAAAACATATAGAATGTTTAAAAGACTTTCATAAATATATGCCAGAATACAAAGACAAACGAGTTTTTGGTGCAGTAGCTTATTTAAACTGTGATGAGAAATCCGATAAATATGCTTATAGAAATGGATTATTTGTGATCACTTTAACAGGCGATGAAATAGTTGAAATAAAAAATGACAAAGATTTTATTCCAACAAATTTTGTTATGATATAGTAAGAATCGATTAATTGTTGAATATTAGTTACATTTATTCAAATATTCTATATATTTTATATAAATATTAAAATACATAATATTGCAAAGTTCAAAGGCTTTTTTGTAATAGTAAAGGGCTTCGTTATTATTGCCGTTTTTTAAATTGTAAAGCCCCAGATTTTCTAAAATAAATAAACTATTATTGTTAAAAGAATAAACTCTTTCCAATAATTTTAAAGATTCTTCGATAAGTTCGTAATCTTTTAGCATTGTATATTTATAATCATTATTAAAACAAATGTAATTCATCATCAAAAAAAATAGGACATTTTCTTTAAAACTATATATCTTTTTTTTATCATATTTTTCTAGACGATAATAACAAACTTCCAATGCTTTACTTTTTACTATTGTTTCATCTTTAAATAATCTACCTGCATCAGAAAGGGCAAGATATGATTTTTCTTGAAAATAATAGACATCATTTTCTATTAATCGAATAATATCCCCATCTCCGATAAAAAGTATTGTTATTTTAGAATAATTATCATTTAAATAATTTAATAGTAAGAAAAAGAATAATATTCCCACAAAAGATGCCAATAAAATAATTTTAATTTTTGTATTTAAAAAGTTACTGCTCATTAAAAAATATGAACCTATTAAACAAACAAAAGCTAGTATTTTAAACAAAGAATACAATATACTAATATATGAATGTAGTTTTGTAATTAAAAAATAAAATATATTACCTTTAAATTTTAATGAAGAAACAATATTTGAAATAAAATCATCAACTTGATTAATGTTATATCTTTCATATACGTCATTCTTTTCAGGAAGCATTTTAAATTTGTTCAGTAAATAATTTTCTATATCTTCTAATCCTTCTTTTGGAATTTGATAAATATTTGAATTAATATAGAAAAAAATTTTATCTCGCTCTTCAAGTGTTAAATTTTGATCATTAAGCATATATATTCCAAATATTTTCCTTTCTTTTTCCCAAAGAGAGTAGAAATTAAACCTAATTAATTATTTTAATTTCTGAGACTAAGGTTTTGATAGATAAAAAATCTAGGACTTAAATATTAAATTAATAATTATTTGTTTAAAATCAATATGTGGTACCAATACCGACTATGATGTCATAAAAGTCGGTATAAAATTATTTTTGATTAAAAAAAGATAAGATAATTGCCGGCGGTCGGGCTCGAACCGACACGGGGTTACCCCCACAAGATTTTGAGTCTAGCAAGTCTACCAATTCCATCACGCCGGCTAGAATAAAAAGTCTCAATTTGCAACAGTTACAAAAATATTCTTAATCAGTGTAATTTGTGACAATCCGAAACATCTGTGTTATAAATACCAAATATTTTAATTTAAGTCAAGTGAATAAATTGTTTTTTGGTGAGAAAAATAAAAAATTTTCAGTTAATTTCAAAATCCAATCTACCCAACCTATTACACTGCTTGATCTTCTTTCTATGGTAGTAGAGTCTTTACCTACATTAAAAATATAAGAGTTTTTCATTATTTCTATAACTTCTTTTTTAATTGGAAGATTACCGTTTTTTATATATTTTGTTAAAACTTTGTTAAATATTTCATGTTCTAATATACATTTTACTAAAGATAAATATTTATTTTTATGCTTTTGTCGCATTATTTGTCTACCTTTATTTGAAAGTGAATATAAAATCTCTTTTGATTCGTTAGAAGTGTATTTATCAATCAGATTAAGGTAAATCCCCGCATTTGTATAATAATCAGCTTGTCTAATATCAAATTGATAATTTTCTGATATTTCATCTTTTGTTAAATCTTTTTCTACCAATAGACCTAATAAATCAATGATCCTTTCAAATTTGTCTGCTTGAGGAAATGGAACTTCTGGTTCTTTTATTATTTTTGTTTGTTCGAGTATTAATAAAATATCAGATAATTGTATTATTTCTGGAGCAATTATAAAATTTAATTGTTTTTTTAAAACTAAAGAATTATAATTTAGAATGTTTTCAAAATCATAAATAAAAAAAGAAAAAACATCATTTGAAAAAGTCATTAAAGCAGGAATTATTTTTTTTGATATTTTATTTTTCCATAAACGATATGGGTAATATAATTGTCTAATTAAAAAGTCATCAATTTTATAATTTTTTGCTTCTATTAATAAAAAACAATTTTTACTTTCAAAACCAGCATCAATTTCGCATTGAGAATTATTTACATTAATTTCATAAATATTATTATTAATATCATTGGTATTAAAAGTAAAATTCGATGTAGACATTCTTCCAGAAACTGTAAAATATGCTGGTTCTTCAATTATATTTTCGATCATCCCTGATATAAAAGCGTAATGAAGTGCAGAACTTTCGGAGTATAAGTTAGAATAATCAATTGTTTCAATAAAATTTGGCAAATCTATTGGAATATTCTCTATTTTGGGGTTATATTCAATTTTTTGGTATAAATTGTAGTTTCCTATAATATATTTATTTCTGCTAATCGGTAAAATTGATAATTTGTTATCCTTAAAAATTTTTGGTAGATTGATATAATGATCAAATTTTGCCATTAATCTTGCTTCTCTTTCTGTATTGATAAGAGAAGATTCAATCTCATAAAATCCATTTTTATTGATATTTTCTAAAATTTTATGTTTTTTAAATAAATTTTCCCATGAAATATCATTTTTGGTTTTATTCATAGTTTTTTACCAATATTTCTTCGATTTTACCTCTACTATTTCCAACAGAATTTATATTTCTTTTTGCATTAACAGTTATGATAGAATAATTTTTGTACAAATCTTTAATATACGGGGTCGAAGAATTACTTAATAAAACAAAACAGCCAATTTCATTTAGGTAATCATAAACTTTTTTTAATCTTTTTTGTTCTTCTTTGCCAAATTTATTTAAATCATACCCAGTAAAACTTGATGTGTCTGATAAAGGGTCGTAAGGAGGGTCTAAATATACAAAATCTTCTTTTTTTGCATGTTTTAAAACTTCTTCAAAGTCATTATTTAATATTTCAATATTATTCTCGTTTAAGTAACTACTTACAGCTTTTAACACAGATTCATTTAAAATTTTAGGATTAGGGTATTTACCAAAAGGAACATTAAATTGCCCCTGACTATTTACTCTAAAAAGCCCATTAAAGCATGTTCTATTTAAATATATTATTCGAGAGGCTTTTTCTACATTAGATAAATTTTTATAATCTTCTTTTCTATCCAAATCTCTTGTGTGATAATAATAATCTTCATCGTTTTTATGTTTTTCTAAATCTTCAATCAAATCATTAATGTTAGTTTTTATCACTTTATAACAATTTATCAACTCTGTACTACTATCATTAATAATTGCATTTTTTGGCTGAAGATCAAATAATACCGCTCCACCACCTAAAAATGGTTCGTAGTATGTGTTAAATTTATGAGGAATATATTTTTTAATTTCAGGCATTAGTTGGCGTTTACCACCAGCCCATTTTAAAAAAGGTTGTAGAAGTCTATTTTTTTTCATATTCTATAATATAACAAAATAAATGTAAAAAATCAATTTAGTTTTTTAGAAAAAAATTATGTCTTAAAAAATCTCTTTTTGATATAAGAGTTCTTTTAAAAATCCAAAAGGAGAGGGTAGGGTATATTTTAACCTACTTACTCTCAATTCTATATTTTTTAATTAATTCTGCTAAAGAATTAAAAGATTCGTCAATAGTTCTTTGATTTTCTTTACTCGATTCAACTATATCTACCATTTTTTGAGATGATTCATAAATATTATCGATAGAACTCATCATTTCAGAAGAACCAATTG
>MIAN01000158.1 GCA_001829125.1 Spirochaetes bacterium GWB1_27_13
TAAAAGGGTTACTCGATGGCGGGGTTGATTTATTTGTAATTGAAACAATGCTTGATATTCAAGAAATGAGAGCGGCTTTAATTGCTGTTAAAGAATCTTGCGACTTGCCTGTTATTTGTACAATGACTTTTGCAGAAGATGGACTGACTTTAACAGGAACTGACTCTTTGGCAGCATTAATTACATTACAAAGCCTAGGGGCTTCGGCTTTTGGCTGTAACTGCTCAGTGGGACCTGAGGCAATGTTAAAACTTATTAAAAACTTAAAACCTTATGCAAAAATACCATTACTCGCAAAACCAAATGCAGGGCTTCCAAAACTTATCGACGGAAAAACTGTTTTTGATATGGATAAAGACGAATTTGGTTCTTTTGTACCACAATTTGCCGAAGTTGGCGTTAATTTATTTGGCGGTTGTTGCGGAACAAGCCCTGAGTATATTAAAGTTTCAGCAGAAAAGCTAAAAAATGCAAAACCTATTCTACCAAAAGTAGAAAGTTTATCTGCTGTAAGTTCTTCCCGAAAAGGGCTTTTGTTGACAAGAAATATTCCACTTGTAGTAATTGGTGAACGAATTAATCCAACTGGCAAAAAAACTCTACAAGCACAACTAAAAGAAGGTAAATTTGACGAAGTAAGACGATTTGCTTCAGAACAAGCAGAATCTGGTGCAAAAATGCTTGATGTTAATATGGGAATGTCTGGCATTGACGAAAAAGAAATGATGTTAAAATCTGTAAAATTACTTTCAACAGCAAGTGATTTGCCTTTAGCAATAGATTCTTCAAACCCTGATGTAATTGAAGCTGCATTAAGAGTGTATCCTGGTAGAGCGTTGATTAACTCAATAAGTAATGAAAAGAAAAAAATCGAAAAATTGCTACCAATTGCTGCAAAATATGGGGCAATGTTTATACTTCTTCCTTTAAATGATGATGAAATACCTCAAACAGCAGATGGAAGAATTAAAGAAGTGAATAAAGTCTTTACTGAGGCTCAAAAACTTGGATTTACAAAAGATGATATTGTTGTCGATGGACTAGTGCTCACTGTCTCTGCTGACCAAAATGCAGCAAAAGAGACTTTAAAATTAATAAACTGGTGTAGTAATGAGTTTGGAGTTAATACAACAGTTGGGCTTTCAAATGTTTCTTTTGGGCTTCCAGAAAGAAAATTGGTAAATGCTGCATTCCTTGCAATGGCAATGTACAATGGGCTTTCTATGGCTATTGCTAACCCTAATGAAGAAATTTTAATGAATTCAAAATTGTCTTCTGATGTATTGACTGGCAATGATAAAGGTAGCAAAGAATATATTGCTAAATTTTCAAATATTGCAAAAGAAACTATTACAAAACCTAAAGATACTCTTTCTATCAACGAATTAATTTATCAATGTGTAATCGAAGGAAATAAAGAAACTATTGTTGAACACATCAAAAAAGCGATAGAGCAAAAAATTGAGGCGAATGTACTTGTAAATGACTCATTAATTAAGGCTATAAATAAAGTTGGTGATTTGTACGACAAAAAAGTTTATTTTTTACCACAATTAATTGCATCTGCTGAGGCAATGAAGTCTGGTTTTGCCATACTTGAGCCGTTATTAACTAAAAAAGAAGGTGATCTGACACAAAAAGCAAAAGTTATTCTTGCAACTGTAAAAGGTGACATTCATGATATAGGTAAGAATATAGTAGGGCTTATGTTAAAAAATTATGGATTTGATGTAATTGATCTTGGTAAAGATGTTCCTGCAGAAACAATAATAGAAGAAGCATTAAAACAAAAAGCAAGTCTAATTGGACTTTCTGCACTTATGACAACAACAATGGTTGAAATGAAAACAGTAGTCCAACTTGCAAAAGCAAAAAATGTTAGTGCCAAAATTTTTATTGGTGGAGCAGTAATTAGTGAACAATACGCAGAAGAAATAGAAGCAAACGGTTACGCAAAAGATAGTATAGAAGCTGTGAAAATCGCAAAAAAATTGTGTGGCATGGCATAACACGGATTAGCACGGATTGTAGCATATTGACACGGATTACGCTGGTTTTAATTTATATATTTGTTTTTCTATATTTTTGTCTGTTTTGCTTCAATATAACACGGATTGGCACGGATCATAGTAGATTGACACGAATTAGGACTTTCAGAGAATTAACAATCCCCCTTTTTTGTTGAAAGGGGGAAAATTTTATAATTAATTTATAACTTTATGTAAATTTATTAGTTAATAGATTCTATAAGTTTAATTATTTCATGTATTATTATGCAACACGATAAATACCTCGTT
Organism: Spirochaetes bacterium GWB1_27_13; assembly: GCA_001829125.1. Taxonomy (GTDB): domain Bacteria; phylum Spirochaetota; class GWE2-31-10; order GWE2-31-10; family MWDO01; genus GWC1-27-15. The sequence goes on from MIAN01000158.1 coordinate 2,298, forward strand.
TTTTTCTATAAAATTACTAAAATTATTATCTTTAAACTCAATCGCTAATTCTTTCTTTACAAGGGTCATTAAATATCACCTTTTTTAATAATATTCTTCCAACTCTTCGTATTTTATTTCTTTTTTGTTTAGAAAGAATGTTACTGAATTATCATCAGATGATAGCCAATAAATATTTTTTCTTGATTTTGCAACAACAAGATGAAAAGCAGTTCTATCTATTTCTTCTCCAGAACTTGTAACAATGCAGTTTGCTCCAATATCTTTACCAAAATCAAGACTTCTCATAGCATTATAAACCCAGTTATTACTATCATCTAAAATAAAGTAAAAAGAATATATATCACCCCATAGACCAATTGATTTCCCATTAAGAAACATTTTTTTATTAGAACCTTCTTCTTTAGAATAAGCAAAATTATCACCATTTTGACTAATAGTTAGTTTATCTACTTGATCTTTATAGCGAAGAAATTTTTTGCCATTAACAATAATAGAAATAACCTCATTATCGTTTATGCCACAAGCCCAATTTTGTCCATTAAATAACGGATAAGGATAGATTTTATAATAAGGACCAAATTTTTCGTTATTATTTAAAATAAGATATTTATTTACGCTTTGAGTTCCTTCTTCTATAATAGCAGCCCATTTTTTACCATCACTACTAAAAACAAGAAAATTTCCTCTTGTGTAAGTGCCTCCTGCTTTTTTACCATTTATAACAATCGAATACACACCATCTTTTTCTGCAATATACCCCCAAGTACTTCCATCATAACAATAAGAAAAAGATGTTACATTAGTAAACACTCCTTGCTCTTTGCCATCAATCATTATAATGTAATTATCATCAGTTTTTTTTGCAAAAAATCCCCATTTTCCATTTGCCGAAAAAGAAACAGATGAAGATTTTAAAAGATTATTAAAAGCATCTTTATAAGGACCATATTCCTTCCCATTAATTACAACAAGATATTCTTCCTTAAATTTTTTTATATAAGACCATTGATTACCGTCTGGGCTTAGTTTTGCAGAAAAGGGCACTACATCCGCATATTTTTTACCATTTATTAGGTAAGAATATTTTCCTTCAGTTCCTGACTTTATACATAAAATATAATTTTCTTTTCCTTCAACCATATCAGAAGCGACAACACATTCTTCTTTTACAATTGACTCCTGATTTGCACAGGTGAATATTTTTGTTCTTGCAACATCAGATTTTGTATTTTGAGAATATACAGTTAAAACACTAAATAGTATGCAAAATACAATTAAAAAAACCGTTTTTTTCATTTATAACTCCTACTTCTTTTAAATTTAAACTTATTTAATCTAATTTTACTATAATTTTTACTATATTCTCAAAAAATATTAGATTATCAATTTCAAAAATAATACAAATATTTTTTAAGAAAAACTCGTTATTTGTATAGTAAAAATTAGAGTATAAGAAAAGATGTTTTTTAATTATATACAAAAAATCTATAATTTGTCAAAGTAGTTAAACAAAAATTAGATTTTTTTAATAAAATTGAAATTTTTTGTCTTTTTAATAAAAATATTGTATTATATTTTCTAATTTAATATTGGAGTTTAAAATAAATGAATTTTATAATATTTAAAAACATTAAAATTTTTATAGTGCTAACTTTATTATTTTTTATAAATTTTTGTTTCTTTCCAGAAATTATAACAAAACTTAATACTAAAAAAAATTTATTAGCCTTAACTTTTGATGCCTGTGAAACAAAAACAGCTTCTTATTTTGATGAAGACATTCTAAAATATATAATAGAAAATAAAATTAATGCAACACTTTTTATTAGTGGAAAATTTGCCAAAAGAAATAGTGAGAGGTTAAAAGAAATCTCTAAGCTAAACTTTATAGAAATAGAAAACCATTCTCTAAATCATTATATGAATATGCAAAAACTTGATGTCGCTACAATAAAAACCGAAGTCTTAGAAAACGAAAAACTCTTACAATCAATCATTGATTATAAAACAATTTTTTTTAGATTTCCAGCTGGCAATTATGATAAAAAAACTTTGGACATTGTAGAATCCTTAGGTTACAAAGTAGTACACTGGGCATTTGCTTCAGGTGATCCCGATAAGAATGTAACAGCAGAAAAACTCGAAAATTTTGTTGTTACAAAATCAAAACCTTCCGATGTTTTAATTTTTCACATAAACGGTAGAGGTTACAATACAAAATATGCGTTGCCAAAAATAGTCGAAAGATTGAAAAATAAAGGATATTCTTTTGTAAAACTTAAAGAGTATATAAATTAAACTATCGAGGTACTATGAGTAATAATTTTTTGATAAAAAACACTCCTATTTTAAAAGAATATGATACAATTGGTATAATTAGTACTTCTGATGGAGTTAGTAAAGAAACTCTTTCCAAAATCATAAATATTTTGGAAAATTTTAATTTAAAACCAAAATTATCCCAAACAATAATTAGAGTTAATTCGCATTTTTCTGGAACTGGAGAGGAAAGAGCAGAAGAATTAACGAAACTCTTTTGTGATAAAGAAATTAAGGCTATTTTTGATATATCTGGCGGTGACAGTGCAAATTATATTCTACCATATCTTGATTTTGAAAAAATAGCCCAAAATAAAAAATATTTCTTTGGATATAGCGATTTATCAGTAATTATAAACTTTTTATATAGAAAGTCTCATGTTAAATCATTTTACTACAATTTTCACAATCTTTATGGAGAATTTGCTAGTGAACAACAAGATTTATTTAAAAAATTATTCTTTAATGAAAATCCAAATTTTTTGACTTATGATTTAAACTGGATTTATGGCAAATCAATGAGTGGGATTGTCATTGGTGGAAACATCAGATGTTTTTTAAAACTTGCTGGTACTAAATATTTTCCAAATGTAGGCAAAAAGATTTTATTTTTAGAAAGCCTTTCTGGTAATAGCAATAGAATAGGTTCTTTTTTAGCACAACTCGAACAAATCGGAGTTTTTGAGAAAATCAGCGGAATATTGCTTGGCACATTCACAGAATTAGAAAATAAAAAAGATATTCCTACAACAGAAGAACTTTTTTTAGAAATTGCAAAAAAATACAAACTACCAATTGCAAAAACAAACAAACTCGGTCACGGAAAAGACGCACACTGCTTACCAATTGGGTTTAAGATTAATATTTGAATAACAAAAAATTAAATTTAATCATAAATCTATGATATTCAAACATTAAATAAATTAATCCTCATCATATTCTTAAAAATAAGTAAAACCTCCTAAAAAGCATTTTATCCATGCAATTTATACCTTTGTAAGAAATTTTATCAGTTAAATTAACTATGACTACCCTACCCCAAAAATAACATCTGACTTTATTGAGGACGAATGGATTTCAAATCCTTTTACTAAATTACTCAATATTTGAGCCTGACCAGAAAGATTTGCTATTGCAGACTTCATATTTTGAGTGTCACTATTGATGTTTTTAGTTAATTCTTGAATGTTTTCTACGCTTTCCTTTAGTTTATGTGTTGTATCTGATTGAGTGTTTATAGAATCTGTAATTTCTGACATCAAATCTTCTGTTGATTTTATAGAAGAAACTATTTTTCCCAATGCTTTTTTTGCTTTTTCGCTTGTTTCTACACCTTTTACGATTGATTCTACTGTTTTTTCTACAATCTGGAATATACTTTTTGTTGCTTTTGAGCTTGATTCTGCAAGATTTCTAATTTCTGAGGCAACAACACCAAACCCCTTACCTTCTTCACCAGCATGAGCTGCTTGAATTGCCGCATTTAAAGCCAAAAGATTTGTTTCGTCTGCTATATCGCTAATAAAATTCATTGTATTTAAAATCTTATCTGACATCTCGTTTATTGAGTGCATCTCTTCTATTAAAGAAAGAATTTCAATAGAACTATTATCTGCTTCTTGAATTGACGCTTTTGCAATGTTATAAGCAGATTCTACATTCTTTTTTACATTTTTCATAGATTCATTTAACTGTTTTGCCGAGTTATCAATTTTTATAATAGAATCTTCCTGCTGATCAGTTTTATTAGCCATAGATGTTGCGAAATAAGCCAGAGCATCAGAGTTGCCAACAATATCCAAAACTGATAATTCCATCTTTGTTACCATATCAGACATTTCTTTAATAACTTTATCAATTGGTTCTGCAAGTCTACCGAGTTTATTTTTTAATTCTTGGTCATTCATAATATCAAAAGAAAGTTTACCTTTTGCAACTTCATTTAAAATATCTTCAGAGTTTTTATAACTTTCTTGAAGGCTCATATAAAACATAATTCTTATATAAGCTCCAATTATAATAGCACCAACAATAGATATAATTAAACCAACAATAAATTCGTTTGCGGCAGAGTTTAAAAAGAATATTAAAAGTACAATAAATAAAGGTACGACAAAAAATTTTAAAACAGATATTAAGGTTAGCGTGAGTTTAGAAGTTGTTTTTTTCTCAACTTTATCTATTTGTGTTGTTTCTTCAATTGGTTTTGTAGAATCTTCTTGCCCATCTAATGTTCCAAAATTAAAAGAAACATCTTCTTCTGTTTTGTCACTTCCGCTTTGTTGTGCAAGTTGTTCTTGCAATTTCCTTATAAATTCTTCTTCGCTTCCAGGAGTTAAATCACTCATTGTTAGTATTCCCCAAAATTAAAACTTATGACACGAATTAACATCGATTGTTATTAATTAAAAAAATTATTATGAAAATAAGGGATAGAAAGCCCGTGTTTCCATAATAACAATAAAAATCAACATAATCTGTGACCATCAACATCCCAATCTATGCTAATCCGTGTTATATTATCGGTAAAATTATAGTTAATTATTTAATGATAAATAGAAATTTTATAAAAAAAGCATTTTTTATCAAAGATTAAATAATATTAATTAATAGTTTGGTAATAAAAAACACATTAACTATCCAATATTAATAGTTTTTTGGATAAATTATTCATATTAATAATCAATATATATTAGATACTTTATATATATTTTAAATGATAATAGTTATTATTTAATAAAATACTACAATTTTTATATTAAATATCATATAAAATATAATAAATATAAGATTTTCAACTTAAATAACTATAAATATAAACTCACTATTTCTCTATTTGATACCATTTTATTTTATTTTTGTAAAATTAATAAATTTTGCACTTTTTATAAAAAAAATATTTTTTTTGAAAATAACTTGATTTCTTCTAAAAATGTGCTATATTATATACTATCAAAGTAGAGATACTATCATGGTATCTAAAAAAAGTCTCATAATTAGAAAAGTCAATTTATCAATCAAAAGTTTCTTTAAATTAGAAATTTAAAAATCTACTAAAATAAAGTTTTATATCTCTTAAAAGTTAATTAATATCATTTTCAAAAAACAGTCTAAAAAAGTCAAATTATTTTTCTAAAAGTTTTGTTTTCGCACAATACTATTAAATTTTTCTAAATCATAATTTTTTTTATGATTTGTAATGATTTTTTTTAAAAAGACTCATTAGGGATAGAAATTTGTCCTTAATATAAGGATAGATTTAATTTGGGAAAATAATTTAAAAAAAATAAAAAATTTTTGAAAAATATGTTGTATTTTTTATAATATGCATTATATTTAATATAATTTTTATATAAAATGGACTATTTATACTTATTGTAGTAACGTCGAAAATATTGTTTAATTAAATAAAAATAAATAAAAATAAAAAATTTTAAATAAATAACTTGAAATTTTTATAATATATGATATATTTATAATATATGAAATTTTTATATAAATTAGATTTTTTATATAATTTACATGTTATTAAACTATAATGAAAGGAGGTAAAAAATAACCAAAAGGTTAAATGATTCTTTTCTTTAAATAAATTTAAAGTTTATTTAATTCTAACTGTTAGTTAGAGCGTTCCAAAGTTCTTTGTTAAAGAACATTTTTAATAAAACTCTTTTGTATAAAAGAGTAAAAATTTTGTACCGTTTAGTTTTCAAATCTTAGAAGAGATATATTAAAATTAATAAGTTTCCTGTTATATTAACTAAAAGTTTGCATTAAATACTCATCTATCTTTTGATAATTTTTTTAAATTATTAAGGAGAGATTTATGCAATCAAAACTATTTTCTATTGTTTCAACAATCGTTGTTTTCTTATTTATTATTAGTTCATGTGCTATGTATGAAACATCAAGCACAAATGAAAATGCAGCAGAAGACAATTCTCTATTAAGTAGCATTATTACAAAACAAGACAACAAAATATTTGACTGTAAAGAAAAGTCATTAAAAAACATTGAGAAATTTCTTTATAGTTTAGAAAAAGAAAAAGTAAGAAGAATCTCAAATTTAGTTTCTAAAGATTTTACTTTAAGTGTTACAGGAAGAGAAGGTACAGTTCCTTTTGCTGGGACTTACTATGGCAAGAAAGCATTAGAACAATACTTAGACAATTTTTTATCTTCTTTAAAAATAAAAAATATTGATTTACAATATAATATTATTGATAACGATAATATTAATACTCACTTAAATCTCGTTGCTAAAGTTTTAAGTACAGGAAAATCATTTGATTTAGAATATATTTTCCAATGGCAATTAGATAAAAATGGCTTAATCAAATATCTAAAATTATATTATGACACATACGCTTTTTATAAAGCTTATCAAAATGGTGGAGAAACATATATATCAGATATAAAAGGAACTAATGATTTTCAATTAATAAATGTGAATTTTGATTCAGAAGAAATGGCAAAAACTTTGTATCAAAAATTCTTTACCGAAGGTGATTTACCAGGCGTTATTAATATGTTAGATACAAATGTGTTATGGGTAATGAAAGGTGATCCTACTATAATTTCATATGCAAATGCATATTCAGAAGTAGATGGATTTATGCAATTTGTTTATAATCTACTTGGAACTTGTACAATGGCTGCTATGCCAGAATTTTTCTACTATGTGAAACAAGATAATAAAGTTGATGTTCATTTAATTGAACAATGGATATGTAATTCTACTGGAAAATTAATGAAATTTGAAATTATTCATTCTTTCTCTTTTACAGCAGATGGAAAAATAAAAGAATTCAAAAGCTACAATGATACTTATGAAGGATATTATGGTTTTACACAATAATATAACAAACTAATTATATATGATCAAAAAGTTTAAACTTTTTGATCATATATTTTATATTTTTTAATATTTTAATAAATGATTATTTTTACTTTTAATATAAAAATACTTAAAAAAATATTACTTTTTACTTTATTTAGAAATAGTAATATTTTCTATATTACATAACATTATATATTTTAGGAGTTTAAAATGAGCTTATCTAACGAATCAAATAAGAAAACACCATTAGAAATTGCAAAAGGATTTTATTATTCATTTTTTCATAATCCATTAGAAGAAACAATTAAAGAATATGTACATGAAAATGCAATATGGACTCATTATGGTCCTTTGGGATTTTTACCTTTTTATGGAAAATTTTATGGACAGAAAGGTTTTGTTACATGGGTTACTGCCATAGCTAAAACAACATCACTTACAGATTTTATTTTTGAAAGACCTTTTTATATAGTAGAAAATAATATAGTACATACCCATGTTCTTGAAGGTAGTATTACACTAAAAACTAAAGCAAAATATGCAATCGAAAATTTTCATTCATTAGTTATTGAAGATGAAAAAATAAAGAGTTTTACTGTAATTTCTGAAACATCCACTGTAATAGATGCTTATATTAACGGAATTTCTTGTCAAACAAAATACGAACATATAGATTATAAAATTGAAGAAAATCTTGATATTAATAAAACTAAGGAGATAGCAAAAGAAATATATAAAATAATCCAAAAAGGAAAAGGAGATATAACAAATTATGTAAGTGATGACATAGAAATTGCGGTTACTGGTATTGAAGGTTCTGTTCCATATATAAATAAATATGTAGGAAAAGAACAAGCAAAATCATTTGTTGAGAAAATAACTCCAGAAGTAATTAATTTTGAAGGGGAAAATATAATAGCAGATACTAATAAGGTCGATATTTTTTCATTTCTTAATGGTAAATCTTCTACATTATCAAAAGATTTTTATGTTCCATTTAATATTTGTTTTCAATTTAACAAAGATTATAAAGTTGCTAATATTTATATATATAACGACAACTATCTTACATCTATTGCCTATAAAGACTCATATTAATTAACTAAAATTAAAATAGAGACTCAACATAAAAAAATGGCTATTATATCTAATTACAATTAAAAAGATAGCCATTTTTATTAAATTAAAAACTAAAATAAAATCATTTAATTAATTTTTGCTAAATTTAAATTTAGATAACTTCAAAAATAATTTTGAAATAGGATTTAATTTAACTTTAGAAAAGTAATATCGATTAAGCAAATCATTATCTTGCCAGAAAGAATAAGCTTTAGTATATTTATTTTTGACAGCAATTATTCTTTCCTTAAGGTCCTTAAATAGAACCAAATCATCAAAATTAGGTCTATAAGGCTGTTTCCTATTGTAAGAATCGACAATGTTTCTTGATATATATTCTATTTTATTGACTATATCTAATGTATATTTATTAGCATTTAATTTAGTTTTATCAACATCGCCTTTTAAATATTTTTCAATACTTTCTAATTTATCATTTTCAAATTCAGTGGAAAGTATTCCTATCTTATTTTCTACATTAAAACCCCAGCCTTTTACAACAAAATTCAAGAATCTTAACACTTCAAACAAACCTGTTCTTGATGCGACAGACAACAAAACCGCATATTTATTTCTATTAGCAAAAATAGGTCTAAAAAGAAAACATCTAAATCTATCAAAAAAATTTTTTATTAATGCTGTTTCATGATTTTCATATACAGGAGAACAAAAGAATACTATATCAGAATTCATCATTTCATCTTTTAATTTTACATAATCATCTTTTAGAGGACAAGCCATTTCATCATCAATACATTTTCCACAGCCAATACAATATTTAAGATCGTATTGATTAAGAAAAATATATTTAAATTCACATTCTTGAATAGAATTAATTTTTTTTTCAAATAATTGTAAAATTTTATAAGTAAATCCTTTTCTTGGACTTCCAATAATTACAGAAATTTTCATTTTTTTTCCCTCAAGGTAATTCTTCATTAAAGAGACTAATAATACACCAATTAAACAAAATAGAATTATATTTTATTTAAGAAATATTTATAAAAAATTATATAAAATTTCAATATTAATCTACACTATTTTTCTATGAAAAAACAAATTATCATAGAGAATAAATATATTAAATTCTCTATGATATATTGAATTACATAAATCAACAAAATTTAAAATTTCTTTTTAAAAATCATATATGCTATTGCAACCTGCTCTGTATCTATATTACAAAACAATCTTGCTATATTTCCTTGTTCATTAAATTGAAATCCAAATAAAGCGTCACAAGAAAAAACTCTATCTGTTTTTGTTGCTCCACCCTCAAGTAATAACAAAACATCTAACTTATTTGAATCTGACATATAATCATATTCATCTATATCAAGAATTTCTTCAGAAAAAGATTTAATGAAATTTTTAACTTGATCTTTTCCTGTAAATTTTCCAGCAAATGAAATATCAACTTCATCTTTTTTTGGACCAAGTACTACAACTTCAACATCATCTGATAATATAGATTCAATCTTATCAAAATCTCCCTTTAAAAAAGCATTAATGGCTTTTTTAGCATATCGAACATTATGATCTTTATTAAATTCATAACTATTCACTTTATAATCAGAATTGAGATAAACAGAAGTAACTTTTTCGTCGTCTTCCGCTTTAACTACAACATAAGTATCTGGTATTAATTCTACCTTACTTATTTTTCCATTAGATGTTATATGAAAAGTATGTAAATTCTCAAATTCAACCAAATGATTATTAAAATTTATTAAATATCCTTTTTCTAATACATGATAAGATATTTTATTATCATCCACAACCATATAAGAAGGTATAAAACCAGCTAAAATAAATTCTGCAAATATAGAATTTAACCAACTTTTACAACCATTTTTTCCATAATACAAATACCAATAAGGATGTTTTTGATGTTCTACACCTTGATGATGAATTTGAACATCATCTGTCATTAGTTCAGATGCTCCATTAATAGCATTTTGCAATTGCTCATCATTTGTAGCCATTGCCGCCTGCATAATAAAATTATAAAACTGTGTAATAGTCTCCACTGGAGATGTTTTAATTTTTTTTAATTTCTCAAAATGTTTTTTGTATTCCTCTAATAGATTTGGATTTCTATACTTTTCTAAAATACTCATCAATATACTCCTTAAAAAGATTAATTTATTCAGATTTATTTAGATTTTAAAAATCTCAGAAGTTTGAATTTATACTTTTAATTATTTTTATCATAAACATATTATACTATTGTCACTCCCCCATCAATTACAAGAATATGCCCTACAACAAAAGATGATTTGTCAGAACATAGCCATAAAGCAGCTTCAGCGACTTCTTCTGGTTCACATATTCTTCCTATTGGATGACTTTCTGCATATTTTTTTTGAAGTTCTATATCTTCATTTGTATATTTATCAAATAAGTCTGTTTTTACAGCCGCTGGTGCTATAGCGTTAATTCTTATCCCTTTCCTTATGTACTCAATAGATGCTGTTTTTGTAAGCCCAATTACGCCGCTCCTACTTGAATTATATGCACATCTATTTGGTCTGCCAATAATGCCATTTATAGATGCCATATTTAAGATTACTCCTTCTGTATTTTGTTTTAGCATCTGTTTTATTTCATATTTTAAAAGTAAAAATGTACCTTTAAGATTCACATCTATTACTTCATCCCATTCTTGCTCTTCAAAATCGATTATTGGTTTTTTTGCACCATCTATACCCCCACAATTAAAAGCAATGTCAAGTCTACCATAATGTTTAACTGTTTTATTTATCAAGTTTTCAATATCTTCCTTTTTAGATACATCTGTTTGGATAAATAAGGCATCTCCACCATTTTCTTTTATTATTTTTACAGTCTCTTCCCCTTTTTCTACTCTTCTATTTGCAACAACAACTTTTGCACCTTCTTTAGCAAAAAGAATTGAAGAAGCTTTACCAATACCAGAGCCGCCTCCTGTAATAATTACAATTTTATCTTTTAATAAATCAGCCATAAATCATCCTTTATTAGCAAATCTATCTTTAATCAAGCTTATTATTCCTTTTATCTTTGAAGAAACAGGAATTGGAGCTAATAATACACCTATTCTTGAATCTTCAGTAACTGAAATAGGAACTTCATCTTGATTTCTTATAACAACCATTTCTAAATTTAATTCTTTAATGTCATTAATCAAAGACATTGTAGACCTATCTCCCGTACTGCTACATATAAGCCATATTGTTTTTATAATATGCTTTTTTACTACATCTGCAAGTTCCTCAAATACACCTTGATGTACCCAACAACATAAAGTATTAATTAATCTTTTCATATCAAGATCGTTGTCTGGATGAGGATAATTTTTATTAATAAAATCAACTACTCTTTCTGCATCTTTTTTTCTAAATACTGCATATATAGCAAAATAAAGAGGTTTCCCATTTCTTTTAGATGCTATCTCTTCTTCAAATTTTTCTGGGGATATTATTATTATATCTTTAGGAAATATAGATTGATAACAATTATAAACCATATGGTCTTCATCTATCATAAGAACCATCTGCTTGGTATCAGGAACATTTAATATTTGATCTTTTAGTCTTAATACCCATGGGCAAGCATGATCTATTATTGGCACTCCTCTCTTTTTTAACTCTTCATATTCAACAAGGTCTCTATCATATCCTGTAATATATATTCCACTATTAGGAGGAAGGTCATTAACAGTTTTTACATAATTAACTCCAATTTCAGCAAGCCATTCGAGATTAGCTCCTCTTGTTTTGCCCCAAACCCACTGAAGTATCATATAAAATTTTATTTTACCTTCAAATTCATTAATAAGTTTCATTTTATTTGCTTTTATATCTTCCATGCTAACAGGCTCATGTAAAAACAAAGGATACAAATCATCAATTTCCTTTTTCATCCATTTACATTCTTTATCATTTTCAAAAAAATAAAAATATGACATATTTTCCCCCTATATTCTCTATTAATAATTATAATTTAACTATTATGAAGACTTTTTTGTAAAAAAATAAATAATTAAGTTATTAATCATTGTTATTTAATTAATATAACATTTTTTTTATAAAAACAATAAATTTTTAAATAATATAAAAAATATTAAATTTTTATCTTTTAAATAAAATATTAAATATTTCCGTAAATTAGAATTTAACATATAAAATAAATTAAAAATTTAAAAAGAATTCAAACATAAAAAAAATGAAGAAGTTTTACAACTTCTTCATTTTAATAATTTATTTCTTCTTTATAACAATCATTGTCATATCGTCATCTGGTTTTCTGCCACAGAAGTTAAGAGCCTCTTCTATAATAATATCTTTTAATGCAGTAACTCCTTTAGCAACATTTTTTTCTACTACATCACAAAGGTTTTCCATTCCCCACAATACTGCTCTATCATCTGTTTTTCTTGACTCTATAATACCATCTGTATAAAGTACCATAACATCATCTTTTTCGAGTGTTATATCAAAATCTTTTGTTATTTCTCTAATATCTGGTCTTATAGATAGAAACAAACCATCAGTTTTAAATAACTCGCATTTTTTAGTTTTTGCTCTCCAAACAACAATATCAAGATGTGCACCAGCATAAGTAAATTTACCATTGCCTGTATATTTTAAGAAACTCATTGTCATAAAATGTGCTTCTTTAAGTCTTTTGCGGACATTTTCACAAAGTACTTTGTTTACAGCAGCAATAACATCCCTTGGTGTCACATTTTCTCTTTCATTAACATTTGCATTAAATGCTGTTTCTGCCATCATCATTATAAGACCCGGTGTAACGCCATGACCAGACACATCACCAATAGCAAACCACAAATTATTTTGTCTATCTGTTACCATATCATAGTAGTCTCCACCAACCTCTTCAGCAGGACGCATAACTGCATCAATTTCGAGTTCATTATGAGTAGGCGCTGGAGGAACAAGACAAGTCTGGATTTTTTGAGCGATTGCCATTTCTTGTTGTAATCTTGCAGTATCTTTCATTTCATCTATGAGTCTTGAGTTTTCGATAGATATAGCAGCTTGAGTTGACAATACTTTTAATATCTCTACCCTTGCAGGTGTGAATGTGTTTGTAGAAAGATTATTCTCAAGATATATGGCACCTATTACTTTACCTTGGCTTACAATTGGACTACACATTACTGATTTAGGTTTACTTTTTGCAACATAAACATCATTTACAAAAGCACCTTCTTTTGTAGCATCACCTAATACTAGGTTTTCTTTAGTTTTAATTGCATATCTTACGATTGAAGCAGAAATTTTATCTTGTTTATCGAGCGGTATTGATTTTAGTACTTCTACATCTTGTTTGCTAGAATATGCTTCACCTTCAATAAATAATTCTTCTCCTTTAGATAAAATTAGAATTCCTTTTTCTGCACCAGCATTCTCAATTACTATTTTTAACATTTTTGTTAAAAGTTTACCCATTTCAATTTCACCTGAGATTGCATGGCTTGCTTTCATTACTGTACCAATATCAAGGAATGAAGAACCACTGCTTGTATCAGTTGTTGATTTTTTAGTAGTTCTTGATGAAGTAGAAATTGTTTTTGACATAGTTCCTGCATCTTGAACTTGTGCTAAAGCATTTTCAAACATATAACCATATTTTTCTTCTAAGTCTTTAACTTTAGCCACTGCTCCCCATTTGATATAGCAATACCTAGCTTCTTGCATATAAGTTTGTGCTATTTTATTCATCTTTTTAGATAGATAATATTGTGCTGCTAATTCATTTGCTATTGCTTCCATATTTACATATTCATTTTCTTTAGCTGATTCGATAGATTTATCATAGTATTCCATTGCTGTCTTATCATTACCATTAATATGAGCTAATTCAGCTTCTAATAAAAATAATTTATGGGCATAATTTTCAGGACATGAATTTGCAAGTTTTTGAAAGAGTTTAATATTACCTTGTATTTTTTTCATAAAAATCTTTTTTTCATTGTCCGATTTTGAACTATATAGTTTCATAAATGTAAGAGTAACAAACATTAAATGAACATTTAAATGAACTGTTCCTGAGGCACTTGAAGCATATTTCTCTGATTCCATTATAGGTTTCAAACAAGATTCATAATCTCCAAAAATAAAATATAAATATAATCTATGAAAATAAAGAAAAAAAAGATTTGCCGCAACTTTATTTTCAGTCCAAAATTTTTCCATTATTTCTTCATCAAATAGAGTACTTTTTAGTTTTAATTTGTCATCAGATTTACCATTAAGATTGTACTGTGCTTGAATAGAACATTTTATATATTGCTCTGTTATAAATTGCTTCATTTTTTCCAATAAACCTTTGCGTTTTTCAAATCTTTCAAGGCTTATGTTTAAATTTTCTCCTAATATAATGCCTGGATATACAACTGGCCAAAGTTGGTTATAAGACATATATATTAAATCACCACCTGCAACCGAATATTCATATCCTTCTTCATTAAATTTTAAACCTTCTTTTTCATGTTTTTTGGTATGAGAAAGACCAAAATGAAAATGGTGGTAGATTGTGCCTTTTAATTTTTTATCATTGCATCCTTCCATAACTTTTAAGGCAAGTTCACCGAATTTATATCCTTTATCAAAATCTCCAAGTGCTGCAGATAAAATTATTCCAAAGAAAACAAAACCATAAGCAGAAAAATCACAAATCCCATTTTTTAATGATAATTGTACAATTTTCAAAATCATTATTATAGATACTTCTGGTTTAGAAAAATAAGCTCCTGGATGAACAGTGGCAAGAACTCTCAAAGCGGCAATTAATTCTTCATTTGTCATTTTTGGCAAATTTATTAAATCTTCTATTTTTTTAGAGCCAAGCATCATATTTGTTTTTATTAATTCTGGCATTACAGCTAGCATATTTGCTTTGTTTGGAATATTAATTTTTAATTGTTTTAATGCTTCTATCGCAATATCAATAGCTTCATTTAATTTCATTTGAGTTGTATAAGCAGCTAATTTTAATTCATAAATCTTTATTTTATCAAAAATTTTTATTGCTTTTAACAATATGTCATTAAACAATTTTTCTGCAATATCAAAATTGCCATTCAAGTACTCAGATTCGGCTCTTTCTGTATAAATATCAAGTGTGAGTTTATAATTCTTTTCCCAGTTATTTTCAGTTAACAATTCCATACCATTTTTAAAGAATCCCAATGCAGCTTCAAACGCAGCTGATGATTTAGCCTTTAAACCAGCTTGCAAGTTTAATTCAACAAGTTTTGTTTTTTCTTCTTCATTGAGTAATTCTTTAGCAAGGTTTAATTGGCTTACTATGCTAAATAATCTTCCTTCATGTTTTTCTTCTTCTGGTCTATCAAGGATAGTTTTACCTATTTTATAATGTAATTCTTTTTGTTCTTTTTCTGGGATAAGAGAATATGCAGCTTCTCTAACTCTGTCGTGTACAAATTTTGCATCATCATCTACTTTTATGATAAATCCTTCAACAAATGCTTCTTGTAAGTCTTTAAGTGTATCATCTTCACTCTTGCCATATATATGAGCCAATGAGTCAAGGTAAAATTTAACTCCCATACAAGTTGCGATTTTAATAACATTGAATGTTTTTTCTGGTAATTTTTTGATTTTACCTGCCATGAGTTCTACAACGTTACCAGTAATTTTAGCTCCTTGTATCTTTGTTATATCCCACTTCCAGCCATTATTAAACTCTATAAATTTATCTTCATATAAAGATTTTAAAAATTCTTGGATAAAAAATGGATTACCACCAGTTTTTGAATTAACAATATTTGTAAGGTCTTTAAGTTTAGATTTATCTGTATATAAGGATTCTGAAAGTAAAGTAGTGAGACTATCTATTGATAATGGTGTAACATTAACAGTTTCCCATTCATAACCGTCTTTTTTCATTTTATCAAATACCACAGATAATGGATGTGCGGCATCTACTTCATTATCTCTATATGCACCTAAAAAGAGTAAATGATTTAACTCTGGATCAGACAACATTACATCAAATAATTTAACACTCGCACCATCTGCCCATTGTAAATCATCCAAAAATAATACAAGTGGATGCTCTTTAGCCGCAAAAATTTTAATGAAATTTTGGAATACCATATTAAATCTATTTTGTGATTCTGCTGGTGGCAATGGTTGAACATCTGACTGTTTGCCAATAATAAGTTCAAGTTCTGGGATAACGTCTACTAATACTTGTCCATTATTACCAACTGCATTTAAAATAGATTCTTTCCATTTAGCACTTTTTTCTTCTGACTCTGTAATAAGTTGTTTAACGAGCCCTTGGAATGCTTGGATAAAACCAGTATATGGAATATTCTTTTTGAATTGGTCGTATTTACCATTTATGAAATATCCTCTTTTTTCTACAATTGGCTTTTGAATTTCGTTAATTAAAGCAGATTTACCAATACCAGAGCCACCTGTAAACATGATAATTTCTTTACCACCACTAGCAACTGTGTCAAAAGTTTCTAGAAGATGTTTTATTTCAGTTTCTCTTCCGTAAAGTTTTTCTGGAATATGTAAAGTGTCTGATATATCTTGTTCTGCTATTGTAAAATCTTCTATTGTACCAGTAGTTGTTAACATTTTATAGCATTTTTCGAGGTCAAGTCTTAATCCATAAGCACTTTGATACCTTTCTTCTGCTGTTTTTGCCATAAGTTTCATTATAATTTTTGATACTGGTTTTGGTATTTCTTTATTTATTTCATCTGGAGGAGTTTGAACTTTTGCAATATGGCTATGAACTAATTCCATTGGATCATCTGATTTAAAAGGAAGTTCCCCTGTCAAAATTTCGTAGAATGTCACACCAAGTGAATAAAAATCTGTTCTATAATCAATACTTCTATTCATTCTACCTGTTTGTTCTGGCGAAATATAATAGAGTGTACCTTCGAGTCCTTCTGGACTTATCATTTTTTGGCTTTCTTTTGTAAGCTGTGTTGAAATACTAAAGTCTATTAATTTTACTTCGCTTGATTCTGGATTTAAAAGAACGTTGTGAGGTTTAATATCCTTGTGAATTATATGTTTTTTATGGATTTCGCCAATAATAGTTGCCATTTTAATTGCTATAACTAAAAATGATTTAAGATTCATTTTTTTGGATGCAATTATTTTATCGATTGATTGTCCACCAAAATCTTCCATTACAATGACTTGTGTGTTTTTGTATTTAATTAAATCATAATTTTTAATAGTTCCTTCCATATCCAATATCTTTGCAATATCGTATTCGTATTTGAATTGTTTTAATTCTTCTGGTGTTGGATACTCATTCTTTAGTACTTTTACCACAACTGGTTTATTATCAGATTCTCTAATAGCTTTATAGATTAGAGTTTGTGAACCATTATAGATTTCTTCGTTTATTTTATAACCTGCAAGAGTAATCATTTCTTCCTCCATAAAAAAATATATTATATTAATATTGATCATATTCTAATTCATAATTATTTATAAATCAATAGGTTTTTTAAATTTTTAATTTTTTTAATTTTTTTAAAAAAATTACTTGAAGTAAAAACAAATAATCTTTATGTAAGAATATAGGATTATTTTCTTATAAAACTATTGAAATATTTTAGAATTTATTATATATTATGAAAGTTATAATAACAATCATAGAGATTATTAATCATATATCAATAACTGAAAACAACAACATTCTTTAAATGGAGTCTTTTTTATATGGAAATTTATTTAAGTACTGAATATCTTGATATTTATGTAGATAGAGAATTATCTTTTTTATATCAACAATGGAAAAAGTCTGTAAGTACAGAACAATTTAGAAAAGGTTTTACTAAAATGCTTGAAATAATTAGAAAAAACAATTTAGTTTCTGTAATAGCAGAGCCAGAAAAACTTGGAGCAATTTCTAATGAAAACCAAAAATGGCTTGATGAAATTTGGCTTAAACAAGTATTTGATGTTGATATAAAAGACCTTTTAGTAATATATCCAAAATGTGTATTATCTCGATTATCAACAAAGATTTGGGTCAACAATACTTTTAAACTTGGAATAAATATCGCTTATGTTGAAGATATAAAAAAATCTATAGAATTTATTAAAAAGCAAAAAATAGGTTAATTATAATTTAAAAAAACAATTTTTGAAAATGCCTAAAAAATCATAGACTTTTTAGGCATCCATTTAAGAATATCTTAGAATTTCTACTTTATATACTCAAGCATCTTGTCTCTAATAGTAGTAAAAATCCACTGACGTTTTTCATCATTCTCTTCAAGGAGAGTGAGCCTAATCCCTTTGAGTTTAGAATAAAAACCAGTCATTGGCACAGTAATAATACCAGTGCTTCCAAGTAAATAATAAACAAATCTCTTATCATTCTCAAAATGTTTTTGACTACAAAGTTCTTCCACTCGTTTTTTTATTTGTTCGTTTGCTATTGGCAACGTTTGTGTTGGATTTAAAAGTTTTTCGTCAAACAAAACAGCCATATAAAAAGCACCTTTTGGCTCAATAAGTCTTATGCCCTTATGGCCATTAAAAATTAATGATGCCTCTTTTGCTCTTTTCTCAAATTTATCACTACGCATTTTTAAGTGTTCTTTGTACATTGGGTTACCTAAAACTAAAGGTATTGCCATCTGAGGCAAAGTCGTAGAACAAACTTCAAGTCTTTTTGCTTTCAATATTGTTTCAATATATTTTTCAAACTCTTTGTCTTTATTTTTATTATAAACTTCAATCCAACCACATCGAGACCCAGGCCAAGGAATTTGTTTACTTATGCCATTTAAACTCATTCCACAAGCATTACCTATAACAGTTGAAAGTTTTACCCTCTCAGCATTAGAATAGACGATTTCTGAGTACATTTCGTCGCAAACTACAAAAAGATTCAATTCTTCTGCAATTTCACAAATTCGTTTGAGAGTTTCTCTTTTTATAACAGCACCTGTTGGATTACCTGGATTTATCAATAAAATACCAGCTATTGAGTCATTATATTTTGCTTTATTGTAAATTTCATCTACATCTGGCTCCCAGTCTTTATCTGGATTAAGAGTATAAGTTAAATGTTCGTAACCAGAGTGGGCGGCTTCTGCTGATGAATGTGTTGAATAGGCTGGGGTTGGACCTATTACTCTTGCTTCTCTTTTCAAAAAGCCAAAAATTTTTGCAACTGCATCGCCAAGACCATTAAAGAAATACACATCATTAGGTGAAATTTGTATCCCACCTTCTTTATTAGTCTGCTCTGCAACAAATTCACGAGTTTTTAAAACACCTTGAGTATCACAGTATCCCCATGTATTGTCATTGTCAACAAGTTTTTTTATTTCGTCTTTGATCCATTCTACAATTTTTTCACCTTTTGCAGTTGGATCGCCGATGTTTTCTGGGACTAATTCCAAACCCATTTTTTTTAATTCGTTTGCAACAACAACAATTTCTCTTATTTCGTAAGAAAGGGATTCTGCTCCTGCTGGAACTAATTCTCTACGCAATTTATCCCCCTTTAGAAAGTATAAAGTATTCAATATATTTTATTATATCGAATATTTTATAATTAGCTTGATAGATTTTTTGTATAGAATAAAATATATCAGAATTTTTTGAATTTGTCAAAAAATATACGATTAACTAGCGTTATTTGGGTGTAATTTTTTGAACCTTGATTATAATCTCTACCTTTAATTATCCTGAGCAAAAAAAATATCCCACATTCTCAAATGATTATCTAAGAATCAAGATCAAAATAAACTTTATTTGCAAATCAAAACTATATATCTTTTACAATTTTGATGTATTTGAAGTGAATAAAAACATAAATTAGAATTCTACCTTATTTATTTTCTTTTATATTCGTCTTTATTTATGACACTTGCTATAAAAAGATTTGTTTCTTCTTTGAGATTTTTGATTACTTCTTGATTGACTTTGTCACCAAATTCATCAATTATAAGTTTTATACTTGGTCTAAGTGGAACGCTAGGATTCACAGAAAGCACGACCCCAATAGAATTGTTGTTTAACTGAACGATTGTACCTGGTGGATAAATAGAAAATGACATTAAGAAAGTCGTAAGTATATTAGAATCAAACTTACCATCATAACTTGATAAAACTTCTTTCATTGCCATATAGCCAGTTTTACTTTTTCTATAATTGCGAAAAGAAGTTTGAGCCTCAAATGAGTCAGCAACAGCGAGAATTTTGGCAAAAACGTGAATTTCCTCACCTTTTAATCTCTTTGGATAACCATTACCATCAAATCTCTCATGATGTTGAATAACTCCTGCTAAAACATTACTGCTAACTATATTTTTTGCACTAATTAACTTATACGCTATCACAGGATGTGTTTTTATTATATCATATTCGTCATCTGTTAGTTTTTCATCTTTGTTTACTATTTCTTGTGGAATCTTAACCATCCCAATATCATGTAAAAGCCCAGCAAGTCCCAAATCATATAATTGCAGATCATCAAATTTTTCGGTAATACCACCAATTATTGCAAGTATAGTTGAATTTACACAATGATAAGTTTGATAATTATAA